>CAIRDJ010000162.1 GCA_903877335.1 uncultured Chloroflexota bacterium
AAGGCGATGCCTGCTAGGATCAACACGCGCTCTAAGGCGGAATCCCAAGTATAAAAGAAGAACGGGTTTCGATACTGTCCCACACGATAGTAACGCAGATGATCCAGATAAGCGTTAAGTCCCCCAACAGGGTTCACATTTGCCACCCAGTAAATAATGACCCCACTGAGTGCACCTATCCCAAATCCAAGCGCGTCGAAAAAGGTGTCACGGTTTCGCCCTTTGATGAATCTGCCCATGTACCATAAAGACCATGCCCCAGCGAATACAACCCCAGCAGCATGAACATTCAGCGAGGCAGTGACGACCAACCCGATGAAGGCACTCCACGCGATACGTTGATGGGTGACAGAAAGGGTGCGCAAGGATGCCACTGCATAGAGCGTCCATGTGCCCACTACTGTGAGTAGATGCTTGGGGGCGTAATCCCATTCTGGAATGAACATCGCACTCATCAGGAACGCCAGGGTAGTGACGGTGGCGGTTTTGCTGTCGTAAAGTTTGCGCGTCGCTAAAAATAATCCTGCCCCAGCTACGTAGTAGGTGAGTAAATTGACCACGCGCCCAACCCGAACGGTGTTGCCAAACTGCTCTACCAACCATGCGTAGGGGACTAATTGCCAAGGATAGCCGGGTGATATAATTACTTTTTTCTCAAGGAACGTCCTATTATATACTGCCCCATCAATAAACCAACTACTACCATAATCTACTAACTGTGCCTCATCCGGATTGAAGCTATCAATCGTCACAACGGTGAGCAGGTTGGGTAGGAAGAACGCCACTGCCACCCCCCAACCGATTAATTGCCATCGTTCTAATCTCATGGTTGGGGGGTATAACAGCAGTACGGTGATGATTCCAAGTGTGAGATTCAGCCATCCCAACTGCTTGAGTTGCGGTTCAATGTCAGAAAAAGTCACGCCGATTGCCATGAGCACCAAAGCGAGAATGATTCCTATCGTGATTGTGCTGGGCAATTTAGGGGCCGGAAGGGCACCCCGAACAGATGCCAACGTAAGCGTTGCCCACAACAAGCACATCATCCCATACCCGACTAATGCCACGGCATACGCAGGACTATACCGCCCCCACACGCTTGAGGGTACGGATACATGACCAAGTAATGTGGGAATCAAGGTAAGCTGGGATAGGAAAGCAAACCCAAAGAAGCTAGACTTTGACTTCAAGTTTTGCATTGGTTCTAGTAAAATTCCTGTTTAACAAGTGAGAAGATTATGTCACACCAATCCTTGATGCACCCAATTTGCGAGTTTCTTCAATGGGACTCTGACTTCTTTTCGTTGAGAATCGGCAAAGCGATCCCTAATCGAGTCGACTTGGATACGATGTCACAGATCAAGAATTGGTGCAAGAACGAATCCATTGATTGTCTATATTTTCTGAGTGATGCTGATGATCCTGTCACCACGCATTTGCTTCTTCACCATCAATTCGATCTGGTTGATACCCGTATGACTTTGGAACGTGATTTAATCATTCTCCCACCGTTTGAACCATCCACCACCTTACGGTTAGCCCACGAGGAGGATATTCCCCAACTCAAACAAATTGCCAAACATAGCTATCACCATACACGTTACTACTTTGATGGACGCTTTCCCGTTGAACGTTGTGATGATCTATATGCGACTTGGATTGAAAGAAGTTGTCAAGGATATGCAGACGCTGTTTGGGTTGCCACTGAAGACAGTGGGGCAGTTCAAGGTTTCATCACCTGTTCCATCCATGAGATGCAAGGAGAGATTGGATTGCTTGGGGTGGCAAGTAAATATAGCGGACGTGGTATTGGGCATCAATTGGTCATGCGTGCTTTAAGTTGGCTACAAGAGAAGGGGGTGAAAAGTGTAAAAGTCGTCACTCAAGGGCGTAACATCCCCGCACAGCGACTGTATCAGCGCACAGGGTTTCTTTCACACTCCTTACGGCATTGGTATCATTATTGGCAGGTGAAGTAAGCTCCTCCCCTGCAACACCCGACGTGATAACCCACTCGCCCAACCGTTTGTTTCCACAGGTCTTGAGCGTGTGCAGTTTCCCCCAAAATATCGAATTATGTCGAGAGGCGAAGCGTCTAGGCTACCAAGACCTCATCATCTGGGAGGACATCGGGGTGATTGATCGCCACTCGTGTGAGGCGGAGCGACCAAGTTAGATGGTTAGCAATCTTTACACCCACTGTTAAACTATATACGGAATTGTCAGCGCGGAATGGCGGTTGTCTCTATAATTGATGTACAGATGGTTTGACGGGAAGACGGAGCATGCTTGATAAGCTGTACTTCAAGAAGCAACGCGAGGCAATGGTGAAGCAACAACTGGTGGATCGGCACATCACCGACACACGAGTTCTACAAGCGATGTTGCGTGTACCGCGCCATTTATTCATCCCCTCTAGCCTGCGTCCCATTGCCTATACCGATCGCCCTTTGATGATTGGCAACGGACAAACCATCTCACAACCGTATGTCGTGGCAACCATGAGCCAATGGTTGGCACTGCAAGGCACGGAATCCGTCTTGGAGATTGGAACAGGGAGCGGATACCAAACCGCCATCCTATGCGAGTTGGCAAAGCGCGTCATCAGCATCGAGCGATTTGCTGACTTGGCACGAAAAGCTGGACATGCGCTAGAGCGGTTGGGCTATGATAACGTGGAAATTCATGTGGGGGATGGAAGCCAAGGCTTGTCTGACATGGCACCTTTCGATGCCATCATGGTCACGGCGGCGGCACCTGCTTTGCCAGAACCGCTACGCTTACAGATGAATCCCAACGGCGGGCGGATGGTCATCCCCATTGGGACGCGCAATAACCAACGCCTTGAGCTAGTCACCCGTTTTGGCGCACGCTGGGCAATAGATAGCCACTTGGGTGTGCGCTTTGTCCCCCTTGTTGGGCAACACGGATTCGCCGATACTCTCCCTCCTGTCGAGACCTAACACACCATGCAATCACGTAAATGGCTATTCATCATCCTAGTCGTCGGGATGTCCCTAAGGTTGGGCTATGCGCTCACCCACCTCACGCAAGCAGACATGGGAGACTACATCCTCTACAGCGAAGGCGCACGCCACATCGTCCAAGAGCGCGACCTCTCCAACAGTTTATTCTTGGTGCGTCCCCCCTTGTTCCCGCTGTGGATTGCGCTACTGGGCAATCACACGCCCACTGTATTGATCGCTAACGCGCTGGTGGGCACGCTTCTAATCCCGCTTGTCTTTGCCATAGCGCGTCCGTTGGGGTTGGGTGAAGGGGTGGCGTTGAGTGCCTGTGCGCTATACGCGCTAGACTACACGGCGATTGTGTAT
>CAIRDJ010000163.1 GCA_903877335.1 uncultured Chloroflexota bacterium
ATCAACTCATCAGCATGATGGTGGGGCGCACGATTGACAATCTCTTCCCCAAGATGGCATCCACCATTGGCGAAACCGTCTTAGAGGTGCGCCAACTGAACTATGGCAAAACCACGCGCGACGTGAGTTTCAAGGTGCGGGCGGGGGAAATCGTGGGGATGGCGGGCTTGGTTGGCTCTGGACGAAGCGAGACCGCGCAGGTGATCTTTGGGATTCACCCTGCGCAAAGTGGTGAAATCCTGATCGACAATCGACCCGTGAAGATCAACAAGCCGACCGATGCGATCTCGCACGGGATCGCCTATCTCCCCGAAGATCGCGGACATCAAGGCTTAGTCCGCCCCATGTTCATCCGTGAGAATAGCTCAATGGCGGTGTTAAATCAGGTTTCTGCGCTGGGATTTTTGCAACCGCGCAAAGAGCAACACATGGCGGCGGAGGCGATCCAGAGCTTGGGAATTCGCGCGTTCAGCATTGACCAAATCGTCGGCAAACTGAGCGGGGGCAACCAGCAGAAAGTGGTGATTGCCAAGTGGTTGGCAAGCCGTCCGCGCCTGCTCATCATGGATGAACCCACGCGCGGGATTGATGTGGGGGCAAAGTCAGAAATTCACCGCCGCATGAGCCAGCTTGCCGCTGAACACGGATTAGCCATTTTGATGATTTCCAGTGAATTGCCAGAGGTGCTCGGCATGAGCGACCGGGTATTGGTCATGCGCGAGGGGCGCATCGTTGCCGAGTTTGAGCGTGCCGAAGCCACCCAAGAGCGCGTCGCCACCGCGATGATGAGCGATTCCGCCACCCCCATTGGAGCGTTAACCGCATGAGTCCCTCTGCTTCTTCTCGCACCTACAGTCACTTCATCCCGTTGATCCTGGGGGTGATGGTGCTGTTTGCCTACTACCGCTTGGAGTTCATTCAACACCCCACGTTGGGGTCGTTGACCTATCCCCAAGCCGCCCTAGAGCGTGACGCGCAAAAAGTCCCCCTCTTTGATGCAGACGGGAACGCCCTCCTCGATGAGCGTGAACGCCCGCGTGAAGCCGATTTAGAGTTGAACGGGGGGCAATTGCTGTGGTTTGTGGGCGCAAGCCTGCTCCTGTTGGGCGTGTGGAATTTGATTGAGCCGCGCCTAGACGCAACCATTGCCATTCTGGTGAGCTTACTGGGCACGTTGGGTGTGGCGTATTTTGTGGTGTTTGGGCGCACCTATTTGAGCGAAGGCGCAACCTACTTGGGCGCGATGGGCGTGGGCTTTTGGGCGTTGTTGTGCTTGAGTGCCCTGTTGTTGATCCAACTCGCCTTGCCGCGCGTGACCCCAAGCCCCTACTTCAAGCCGAGCCGATTGCTGGGCAACCAAGAAGCTGTCTTGCTGTTTGTGATTGTGATCTTGTTGGTGGGCGTGGGAATCTTGAATCCGCGTTTCTTGGCAGAGCGCAACCTCTTGGACATCCTACAAGGGAACGCCTACATCGCGGTGGCAGCAATCGGCATGACGATGGTCATCATCACCGGCAACATTGACATTTCGGTTGGCTCCTTGATTGCCCTGCTGGCGGTGATTAGCGGGCGGATGGTGGTCAATGATGTGCCCATTGTGATTGCGTGGATCGCCCCGGTTGTGTTGGGCGGGGTCATTGGCGCGGGCATCGGGTGGTTGGTGGCATATTTGCGCGTGCCGTCCATCGTGGTGACGTTGGCGATGTTGAGCGTCCTCAAGGGGGGGCTTATCATTTGGACGAACGGGGAGCGCGTGACCGACATGCCACTTGGCTACTACTTGGCACAATGGAAACCGCTGGGTGTCGCTGTTCCGATCTGGTTCATGGTGATCCTATCGCTGGTTGCCATTTTGTGGATGCGCTATAGCGGGTTGGGGCGGTCATTGTATGCGGTGGGGGGGAACAAAGAAGCCGCGCGCTTGAGTGGCATTTCCGAGCGCACTGTTGTATTACAGGCGTTCGCGCTCAATGGCGTGTTTGCTGGTATCGCCGCGTTACTGTACGCCACCCAGTTCCAACTCATTCAAGCCACCCCGCCCCCCTTCCTAGAGTTGAACATCATCACCGCGTCGGTGGTGGGAGGGGTGTCCATCTTGGGGGGCGTGGGGACGGTGCTTGGCTCCACGCTTGCCACCATCCTGATTAACATGATCCGCTCGGGGATGGTGTTCATCAATATTGATCCGTTCTGGTTGAAGTCGGTACAAGGACTGTTGATCCTCATCACGGTTCTGGCAGACTTACTCCGTCGTCGTAATCAACGGTAAGCGAGAGGATTCATCACGATGAACGTATCCACTAAAAAAACTAAAAAAACGATTCAAGATCGTTCTGGCAAGAAACAACTAGGCAACGGGCTAACCAGTCGTGAAGGGGTACTCTTCATCATCATGCTGGTGGCCATGGCGGTTTTGTCCACCCAGAATAAGAATTTCTTGTCCACCAGCAACCTGCTCAATCAAGTGCGCCTGCTGACGGAAGTGGGCTTGGTTGCCCTGCCCATGACCTACATCATCATCACGGGGGGCATCGATCTTTCGGTCGGCTCAATCGTGGGCTTGTGTGCGATCATGTTGGGGTATTCGTGGCAAGAATGGGGGCTACCGCTCCCGATTGCCATCGTCATCTGTTTGGTTGTGGGCGCGCTGGCAGGCTTCGTCAATGGGTTGTTGATTGTGCGCGTCAAAGTCCCTCCCCTCATCATGACCCTGGCAACGCTGGCGTTCTATCGCGGGTTGGCAGAGGGCATTAGCCGTGGGCGTAGCGCACGGGGCTATCCAGAATGGTTCTACCAAATGGGGCAAGGGGACTTTTGGGGCATCCCCACTCAAATCTGGCTACTGCTGATCTTCACTGTGTTGGCGGGGATTGTGCTGGGGCGCACCACGCTGGGGCGCACGCTCTATGCGATTGGCAATAATGAAATCGGGGCACGCTTTTCTGGCTTACCCGTTAACCGTAACTTGCTCATCATCTACACCTTCAGCGGGTTGATGAGCGCACTCGCGGCGTACATTTTTGTGTCCCGCGTTAGTACCACGCGCTCCGACATGGGGAGTGGCTTAGAACTCGATGTGATTGCCGCTGTGGTTTTGGGCGGCACCAGCATCTTCGGCGGTTCTGGCAGCATCGCAGGCACGATGATCGGCGTGGTACTCATCCAATTGCTCAAGAATGGTTTGGCACTGTCCGGCGTGGCAAGTGATGCAACCATTGTTGTGGTCGGTGGGGTTTTGGTACTTTCGATCTTGATTAACAATTTCATTCAAGATCGCAAGAACGCCACCCTATAAGCGGTGTGGGCAGCTCACAAGTTGCCCAACAACAGCAGGAGATGTTGCATGTGCGGCGTCTCATCGCGCAAGTTCATTCCCAAGAAGTGAGTTAATCGTTCGTTTCATTACAAAGCAAAGGTTGAAGGCAAGATGAATAAAAATCTCCTCATTTTGGTTAGCGTTTTCGCTATAGTGTTGTCCGTTTTTGCACTCCCTGTTGCCGCCCAAGATGAACGCTGGGACGGTGCCGATGATCTTGATGTGAATCCCCTCGCTTGTATGGATGGCGAAGAAGCAGCAGCTGAAGGCGAAGCAGCGGAAGCCCCCGTTTATGACGGTGGTCAACCTACCGACGCGCCCGATCTCGCTGGTGCAGATATTGCCCTCTTAGACATTCCGAAATTGGTTGGGATTGGTTACTTTGATGCCACCACACAAGGGATGAACGAAGCCGCAGAAGAACTCGGCAACGTCACCATTGTTTCTGATGGGTCTACCGAAGCTAACATTGATGACCAAGTTGCCATCATTGAAAACTACATTGCCGGCGGCGAAGTCAATGGTATCTTGTTTGCTGCTAACGATCCTGTTGCGATCGCTCCTGTTCTGCGTGATGCCCTCAGCAAGGGTCTCCATGTCATCGGCTTCGACGCTAACTCTGAGCCAGATGCCCGTGAATGGTTTGTGAACCAAGCTGAATTCAACGGTATTGCTAAGGCAATGATCGACAGCATGGCAACTGAAAAGGGTGCGGATGCACAATTCGCCATCGTTACTTCCACTTTCACCACCCCCAACCAAGCACGTTGGATTGCAGAAATGCAAGCATACCAAACCAAGTGCTACCCCGACATGGTCTGGCTTGAAACCCTCGAAGCACAAGAAGACGCTGTATTGTCCTTCAACCAAGCCAACACCCTCATCAACAAGTATGGCGCAGACCTCGATGGTTTGTTCGGTATGACCTCCGTAGCAACCCCCGCTTCTGCTGACGCTGTTACCCAAGCTGGCTTGTGCGGTGAAGTTGCTGTAGTTGGTTTGGCAACCCCCAACGCCATGAAGCCCTACGTCAATGATGGTTGTGTTCAATCTGTCGTATTGTGGAATCCGATTGATCTTGGCTACGCAGCAGTTCATGTTGCTCGCGCTGTAGTCGATGGTGCTTTCACCCCAGAATCCACCACCGTTGTGGCTGGTCGCTTGGGTGAACTCCAAGTGGTCAACGGCAGCGAAGTCTTGCTTGGTCCTGCTTTCGTATTCAACGCAGAAAACATCAACGACTTCGACTTCTAAACTCTGATTCATCCATCTTCACCCCAGAGACCCACCGCATTGGTGGGTCTCTACCTACTTAGTTCTGCAAAATGCCAGCTATGAATGAGGTTGTACCGTGTCCACTGTCACCAAAGTCTGGTACATCCCAGACGCATACCTAGCCAGTCCAGACCTCAACGAACCGCTTTACAAGAACCATGAGGCGGTGTGCGTCCTCAATACAACTGAAACCGACGCTCAACTGATCCTCGATTTTTACTTCCCAGACCGCGCCCCCCAACGCGACATCCGCATCACCGTGCCCGCCAACCGTTGTTATCACATTCGCCTAGATGATCCTGCTCAAGTGGGTGGCTTCGTCATTCCGTTTGATGTGCCGTATGGCATTCGGATTCAGAGTGATGTGGCGGTTGTCATCCAATATTCGCGCTTATATGCCACCACGCCCAACGTGAGCGTGATGACCACCATAGCCTATGCCGAGTGATTCATGAACTTTGAATTTGCCACCCCCACGCGCATCATCTTTGGCAACGGGACGCTTTCCCGCTTGGGGAAAGAAGTTGCCCACGTGGCACAGCGCGTCCTGTTGATAACGGGGGGCAACCCCACCCGTGCCCACACCCTCCTCGAGATGCTGGAAGGCGCAGGTTTGGCGTGTACAGTCTTCAGCGTGAGCGGTGAGCCTACGATCGAGGAGGCACTCGAAGGGCGCGAGCTTGCCCTCGCCCATCAAGCGCAAGCGGTGGTAGCCGTGGGTGGGGGGAGCGTGCTAGACGCAGGCAAAGCGATCGCCGCGCTTGCCACCAACCGCCAGCATCCGCTCGCCTATTTGGAAGTCATCGGGCAAGGGCAACCGCTGACCGAACGCCCCCTCCCATTCTTTGCCGTGCCCACCACCGCCGGCACGGGGGCAGAAGTCACCCATAATGCGGTGTTGAAGTCGCCAGAGCATCAACGCAAGGTGAGCCTGCGCGACCGCAAGATGACCCCCACCGTCGCCTTGGTTGACCCCACGCTCACGCATAGCCTTCCGCCTGCCATCACGGCGAGCAGTGGCATGGACGCGCTCACCCAAGTGATCGAGCCGTATGTCTCGGCGAGTGCCAACCCGCTCACAGACGCGCTTGCCCTGCACGGCGCAGGGATCATCGCGCGGTCAATCCGCCAAGCCTATACGCATGGTGAGGATGAAGACGCACGCCGTGATATGGCACTCGGTAGCCTGATCGGGGGCATCGTCCTCTCGAATGGCAAATTGGGCGCGGTGCACGGGTTTGCTGGCGTGTTGGGGGGGATGTTCCCCGCGCCACACGGCGCAATCTGTGCCATCTTGCTCCCGTCGGTGATGGAGGCAAACATCGCCACGCTCACCGCCCAAGACCACCCCACCCGTCATAAGTTCACCCAACTTGCCCAAACCATCCTAGATCGCCCCGATTCAACGGGCTTGGTGGAATGGGTGCGCGGGTTGGTGCAAGCCTTCGACATTCCCCTGTTATCCGCGTATGGCGTGACGGAGGCGGACTTTGACGAGATCATCAACCAGTCGCTCCATGCCAGTAGCATGAAGGGGAATCCCGTTCCGTTAGAGCGTGCCACCTTATACCAAATCCTAGCCCAAGCCACTTATGGAGAGAGATAGAAATGATGCGCCATGTCGTCGCTATTGACTTAGGGGCAACCAGTGGCAGGGTCATTGACGTGCAATTCAACGGGGACACGATCGCCCTTGAGCCGTTGCACCGTTTTATGAACTTGCCCGTCACCGCCAGCAACACCTTGTATTGGGACGTTCTCAGCTTGTGGCGTGAAATTCAAGAGGGCTTAGAGCGCATCCCCCACCCCACCTCGTCGATTGGGGTGGACACATGGGGCGTTGATTTTGCGCTGTTAGACCGCAACGGGCAATTGCTGGCGAATCCGATTCACTACCGTGACCGCAACCGTGACGGCATCATGGAATGGGTCTTTGAGCGCGTGCCCCGTCGGGAAGTCTTCGCCCGAACGGGGATCCAATTCATGCAACTGAACGGCTTATATCAATTGGCGGAGTGGGTGCGCCACCCTAGCCCCCTCTTAAACGCCGCCCATACCTTGCTCACGCTCCCGGACTTGTTTCATTACTGGTTGACGGGCACGCGCTCATGTGAGTTCACCGACGCCACCACGCTTCAGTTCTACAATCCCACGCTGGGAGATTGGGATCGAGAGTTGTTGTCACAAATCGGCATCCCCACCCACTTCTTGAGCGAAATCGTGATGCCCGGCACGCGCTTGGGCAGTTGGAACGGCATCCCCGTGATTGCCCCTGCCACGCATGACACGGGTAGCGCGGTGGTAGCAGTCCCCACCACCACCAGCGACTTCGCCTATTTGAGCAGTGGAACGTGGAGTTTGCTCGGCTTAGAGTTAGATCACCCCATCATGAATGATTTGGCGTATGAGGCGAACGTCACCAATGAAGGCGGCTATGGGGGCACCTTCCGCCTGCTCAAGAACATCATGGGCTTGTGGTTGATCGAGCAATCGCTGGCGGTTTGGTCACGCGAGGGCGCATCGTACCGCTATGAGGACTTCCCTAGTTTGATTGGCACAGTTGAAGACCCGTTCCGCTCGATGGTGGACGCGGACGATATGCGCTTCTTTTCGCCGGGGGACATCCCTGCCCACATTCGTGCCTATTGCCAAGAGACCAACCAACCCGTGCCCACCACCCACGCCGAAGTGTTGACCTGCATTCACGTGAGCATGGCGATGAAATATCGCTATGTGCTAGAGATGCTCTTGAAAGTGGCAAACCGCACCATCACCCACCTGTACATCATCGGGGGTGGCTCGCGCAATCACACGCTCAACCAAATGACCGCCAATGCGATTGGCTTGCCCGTCTTGGCGGGGGCTTCCGAGGCGACCGCGCTGGGCAACGGGTTGGTGCAACTCATCGCGCTGGGGGAACTGGGCAATTTGGCACAAGCCCGCCAGATGCTGTCGGATTCCATTCATCCCACGCAGTATGAACCCAGCGATTCGGCACAGTGGACAGAAGCGTATCAACGCTTTATCGAAATCATCCAATTGACCCAACCCAAGTGAGGGGGAATCATGAGCATCACCACCGTGATTTTTGATATGGACGGCGTGCTAGTGGATTCAGAAATCTACTGGCAACAAGCGCGTGAAGACTTCGCCCGCGAGATGGGCAAGGTGTGGACGCTCGACGATCAACGCTTGGCGATGGGGCGTAGCACCGTTGGGTGGGCGGGGGTGATGCAAACACGCTTGGCAAGCCCCTTGAGCGTGGAGGAGATCATCGCGGACATGAAGCGACGGGTGAAGGCGAAGTATGCCGAACGCCTCCCCACGCGCCAGGGTGCGCTTGAAGCGGTGCAGCGCTTGGCAACGCGCTATCGCGTTGGGTTGGCTTCGGGTTCTCCGACCGAGATCATCGAGCATGTCATGCAACTCACCCAGTTGGATCAGGTCTTTGAGGTGATTGTCTACGGCGACACCATCCCCAACGGCAAGCCCGCCCCTGATATTTATCTCGAGGCGTTGCGACGCTTGAACGCCACCCCCGCCCAAGCGGTGGGCATTGAGGATTCCGCCAATGGGATTCGCTCATTACACGCCGCCGGCATGAAGATCATCGCCACGCCCATGCCAGAATTTCCGCTTCCCCCTGATGTACAGAATTTGGCGCATCACACCCTCACCACCTTGGAAGCGTTGACGCTAGAATTAATGGAGGGGTTGGCATAAGCCTCCCCCAGTACACAACCCACAACGAGGACAAAATCATGCTTAACGTATTGCCCGACAGCGCCGATCGCGCCGCCATCCAAGAAGCCCGTGAACAGATCGCCTACATTGGGCGCATGCTCTTTGACCGCAAATTGACCGACGCCGCCGGCGGAAACTTGAGCGTGCGCGTGGGCGACTGGTTGTGCATGTCCCCCACCAAAGCCGGACAAGCGCGCCAATGGCAACTGCACGCGGAAGATGTGCTGGTGTGTGATCTCCAGCGCAAGATTTGGGTGGGTCAAGGCGGACTCACGCGCGAGGCAAATGTACACTTTGGCTTGCATCAGGCTTATGGCGAGTACGGGCGTGCCGTCATTCACGCGCACCCGCAAAACTTGATGGTGTTCGCCGTGATGAACCAAGCCATGCCCCCCGTGCAAGAGGGCACGCTCAAGTTTGGCATCACCCCCGTCACCGAATACACCCCCGCCCACAGCACCCTGCTGGGCAAGCGCATCGTTGACTCCATGCGTGGGCGCGAGGCACTCATCAAGAAGCACGCCGCCGCCACGCTTGCCGCTTGGCATGGGGTCTTCACGATGGGCACAGTGCTCTATGATGTGTTCGACGCGGTGGAGCGCTTGGACAACAACGCTTACTTCCTGCTGATGAGCGGGGCTTATCGTGCCAGTCACCACATGCAGGATGAGCTAACCGCTTTTGAGGTGGCGCGTCAACACGCGGGTGAGGACGAAGCATGATCGTCACCCTCACCGCCAACACCACGATGGATCAAGTGATGATGATCCCTGCCTTTGTGGCGGGCGCAACCTTGCGTGCCACCCAAACCTTCCACACCATCGGCGGAAAGCCCACCGATGCCTCGTACATTCTAGGCAAACACGGCATCCCTAGCTTGGCGTTAGGCTTTGCGGCGGGGGCAATCGGCATGCGCATCACCCAGATTTTGCAGGAAGCGGGGGCAACAGTGGATTTTGTCGAGGTGGACGGCGAATCACGCATGGCGATTGTGTTGGCAACCGCCGACGATAGTCTACAGACCACCATCACCCCCAACACGCTTCACGTGCACGCGCACCATGTCGAGGCGTTGTTCGCCCAATTGGAGCGCGTCTTGCCCCGTGCCAGCTGTTTGGTGACGGGGGGCACCTTGCCACACGGGTTAACCCCTGCGTTCTATACGCGCGTGGTGACGTTGGCGCGTGCGCACGGGGTGGCGGTGGTGATGGATGCCAAAGCGGATAACCTCCGCGCCGGCTTAGCGGCAGGCGTGAGCTTCATCAAGCCCAACCGTGAGGAGCTGGAGGGGTTGATGGAACGCCCCCTCCCCACGTTGGAGGCGGTGCATCACGCAGGGCGCGAACTTGCCCAACGCTACGGGGTGACGGCGGTCATCACGTTGGGCGGGGAGGGTGCATTAGTCGTGCAAGCAGAACGCGCTTGGCACATCCCCCCCATTAAGATTGCGGTGGTGAGCGCGGTGGGAGCGGGGGATGCCGTTTTGGCAGGCGTGGCACGGGTGGCGAGCGGGCAAATGTCGCTCGAGGACGGGCTACGCTTTGGGGTGGCAACCGCAACAGCGGTGTGCTTGCACCCCGGCACCGCCAACTTCGAGCTAGATGTCATGCGTGCCTTCCTGCCACAGGTGCAGTTCCTGCCCTATGCGTGATGCCCCCGTCTTGGTTGATGTGCTACGCGGATACTAACCCGCCGAGGACTGGTTGGCGACGCAAGCCCCCATCCCCCGCCCCCATGCCACCATTGCGTGAAAGAAGGGGTTGCAACGCATGGAGTTGTACGTGAATGGCATGACCCACGCAGACTGGATGCACCGCTACGGGCCAGAGTTCCGCGTCACCAAGAACGGCTTCGTTTACTGGGATAAGTATTTACATATGGTGTTTCAAATTTTCAGTGGAACGTTTAATGCTTGTATGGTAAACTCGTATGCAATTAGAATAAGATGTCGAAAGAGTTCAGATAATGAGTTTACAAACTGAAGGCAAAAGACCTATTGGTCGTGTTC
>CAIRDJ010000164.1 GCA_903877335.1 uncultured Chloroflexota bacterium
CACAGACTATGCACAATTGCTGATGGCGATTGAACAACGACTCGGCAATTAACGATCTTGCAGGATGGTGTGTGCCACCGCCCAACCGCTTTCCATTGCGCCATGCACGGTTTGAGGGTTGCTCATGGTGGCATACGCCTCTCCAGCAAAGTAGAGCGTATGCTCGACGGGTTGGCACATTTCTGCTCGGGCAGGTGTACCATCTACAGGGATATAGGCATACCCTCCGCGTGTGAAGGGGTCGTGTGCCCATGAGATTCGCATCTGATGCTGTAGGTGACTTTGAAGTATGGTCATACCCACCCCCAACAACTCCGACGCTTCTTGCAACCCCAACAAGAGCGCATCCGCTTCGGGTAGATCATCCAACACACGCGCTGACCCAGCTGTCAAGAAGGCGGTCAATCCCGCAAGCGGAGCTTCCATTTGATACGTGGGTGTCCACCAGCGGGCAACTTGCCCCACCCGTGCCATGTAAGCGAGGTCAGCGTCCCACATCGGTTGGTCAAACAAGTAAATGAGTTTGGTTGCCCCCTCCATGCGATAGGTGGCAATGGCTTGTTGTTTAGACAGCGGAAGATCAGGGATGAACTGTAAATCCCCGTGCTGTAACACCCCTATCGGGACCGTGATAACACAACGTCTCGCCTTGAAGATGCCCCCAACCCGTGTATGAACCGTTACCGAACCCTGCGCCCATTCAATTTGTGCTACCACCCGTTGATACTTTATGGGCAAGGATTCACTATAGCGGGCAAAGAGTGCCGAATAACCCTGCCGAACGCGGAAGTCACTTTGACCGGCGCGATCACGCTGTGCCTCGTGAATGAGGTCTAAGCAACTTAATTTGTCGATGGGAGCGCAACAAGTTTGCGCAAAGAGTATATCTGCGATGTTCACCTCATCAGGCGTGAACCCTAAGCCTAGAAAGTAGCTTGCCAAAGACTGGTCAGTTTGTGGTGTCGAACGCAATAAATCCGTGTAGGCGGTATACAACGCCAAGAGGCGCGATCGTCTTGGCTCTGACAGTTGCTCCAGACTGATAGCAACCTGGGCAGGTTCTCCCCAACGCAGAGTTTCTTTGCGTGGCACTTGCAGAGTAGAGTAGCCAAAGGATTGCACAAGCTCATGAGTGGGGGCATGTTGCCCATGAATGAATTCACCGCCTAGTTCAAGCGGGTGCCCATGTAGCAAATCATAATTTGTGTGGGCACGTCCCCCCACTCGGTCACGTGCCTCTAAAATCACAAGGTTGTAACCGTGATCGAAGAGAGTGCGAGCTGTTGCCAACCCTGCCGCCCCCGCCCCAACAATGATGACATCATACTCTTGGTTAGACATGTCCTGTTGCTCCTTCTTTTACAGATCGTGCCTTCATGATAAACTCGATACATCTTAGCTTTAACCGAAATAACACTCAATCACATGATGCGAAAATGGCTCGTACAACTTATAGTTTGGGCAAGCGTCCTCATACTGTTGATGCTTGCATTACGAGATGTTGAATTCGCTCAAATCCTCCCGCTGTTACAACAATTGACTTACGCTCAAATTGGAATGTTGCTCATACTCAATGGGTTGGTAATCGTTTGTTTTGCGTGGCGTTGGCAAGTCATTTTACAAGCCCTACACCCCGCTCGCTTCTTCGGGCGATTATGCCTGCATCGTTTGGGTGGGTTTGGCGTGAGTTACTTTACGCCCGGTCCCCAAGTGGGGGGTGAACCGATCCAACTTGCCTTGTTGCAGCGTGAAGGCATCCCCTCCCCTGTCGGAATCGCTTCAATTGGTTTGGATAAACTGATCGAAATTTCTACTAATCTCACCGTGATTCTCTTGGGATTGCTCATCCTGCTGAACACCCAACTTCCTGCCGATCAGGTTTACCTTGCCCTGCTTCTAGGCGCGTTTGGGTTGGGATTACCGATCTCGGTGCTATATGCGCTTTGGCGCGGTGTTGCCCCATTAAGCGGTTGCTTACGCATGTTACCCAATCGAGGACAAATCGGTCGACTGAAGTTGCTTGTTGAGGTTATTCGACAGAGCGAAGAAAGCATGATGGCATTTCTACAAACCCAACCGCGCGCCACCCTGAAAGCATTCGGCATTTCGATTATCAGTTGGGCGGGGCTAATGGCTTCATATTGGTTGATGGCTTCGTTCATTGGGATTCGCTTAACATTGGTCGAGCTTATCAACCTCTTGATGGCGCAACAAGTTGCTTTCCTACTCCCCTTGCCGGGTGGACTGGGAGCGTTAGAGTCAAGCCAAACGTTCATGTTTGGCTTGCTCGGTTACGATCCCTCGATTGGGATCACGCTCAGTTTGCTGATGCGGGCGCGTGATGTCACATTTGGATTACTGGGCTTAGGTTGGGTTGCCCTCGCGTGGAAAGCAGAACGTTAACTTGTGGAGCGCGTGGTTTGGTAGAGTAGCTGCTTCCAGCGGTCGTTATCAATCTCCCAGCAGATGGTAATGTGGGGTTCACCGCGCAGGACAATGGGTTGCCACATGGCAACATTCGCGCTGTCGTAGGGGGTAACGTTGCACTGATCGACTATGGTCATGCCGCGCGTGAATGTTCCATCACATTCGATCTCAACGTAGTGTTTGCTTTTACGAGTGCAAATCGTGGGATCAAGGGCAATTGCCATCGCCACGGGATCGGGCAATCCCAAGCCCGGATCACCC
>CAIRDJ010000165.1 GCA_903877335.1 uncultured Chloroflexota bacterium
CAGGCACAAAAGGGGGGCAACATCCACATCAAAGGGGATCAGATCATGAATGAACCACTATCAGAAAGAGAATCATCGGAGTGGGTCAGTCTGCGCGTTGCCGCCGACATTCTGGGCGTGCACCCCGCCACTGTGCGCAGTTGGGCAGATCGTGGGGAGTTGCCCTCGCGCCGAACCACAGGGGGACATCGGCGGTTTCGTCGGGCAGATTTATTGCGCGTTGCTGATATTCACCGAGATGACAACACCGCACACCAAGAAGTACAGTTGATCCTGCAAAACGCGCTGGGCAAAACACGCATGCAGGTGGGGGAAGGTGACCTTGAGAAACAGGCGTGGTACACCGCCATGAGCGAAAAAGCGCGTCAACAATTGCGTGACTTGGGGCGCGAAGCCTACCTCGCGCTTCAGGCTTACCTTGCTAATCGCGATGAAATCTCACGGACCCATGCCACCATCTTCATTCCAGCTATTGCGTTGGGCAAACGTTATGCGGCGTGTTTGGCGCAAGATCAACTTTCGTTGCCCCAAGCATTGCGCGGGTTCATCTATTTTTCAGGCTTCATCACAGAAACAATCTTAGCGTGGTCAGAAATTACCGCCCTACGCGAGCAAGCGGACTTCGCACGGCTCATGCGCGAGGTACAGGACTTCTTCAACGCCATGCAACTCTCCATCGTCGAATACTATCAGGAAGATTAGCCTTGACCCATCTGGCATGGATTGCCCTCAGCCTCGTTCCAGGAATAGGGGGGATAACCTTTCGGGAGTTATTGCGCCATTTTGAGACGGCGGATCAGGTATTGGAGGCGCATCGCGATGAACTCATCGCGGTGAGGGGCGTGGGGAAAAAAATCGCCGCCTCAATCTGTGCCATTGACTTGCCAAGCCTAGAGCGACGGATTTTTTCGTGGCAAAAAAAGGAGGTAACGTGCCTAACCTGGCAAGATTCGCACTATCCACAAACCCTGATGGATTGCCAAGATGCACCGCCCACCTTGTTTGTCAAAGGGACGCTCCCCCCGCTTCACCATCCACACACCGCCATTGTCGGGACGCGCCAACCTTCGCAACACGCCCACACCGCCACTTGTCGCGTGGCAGAGGAGTTAGCGCGTCAAGGGCATGTCATCATCAGTGGGTTGGCACTGGGCATCGATACCCTTGCGCTACAAAGTGCGGTTTGCCATCATCCCACAATCGCCGTTTTAGGGAGTGGCATCTTAAAACCGTATCCCTACCAAAACCAAAACCTAGCGCAACGCATTGTAGAGGGGGGCGCGTTGGTGTGTGAGGTTGCCCCAGATGAGCGCGTGTCCATACAAGGCTTGGTAGCACGCAACCGCATCATCGCAGGGCTTTCACACACCACCCTAATTGTTGAGACAGAATTAGACGGCGGGGCAATGTATGCCGCCCGCGCCGCCATTCATTATGGGCGCGTTTTGCAAGCGTTCCCGTTTGAGCATGCCAGCGGAAATGTGTCGTTGTTAGAGAACCGCGTTGCCTTTCCTTACCCATTGCCTGCTTGAGCC
>CAIRDJ010000166.1 GCA_903877335.1 uncultured Chloroflexota bacterium
AAGCCAACGTCAAGCACATGGTCGCCTTCAACTATCGCTTTGTGCCTGCCATTGTTCAGGCGCGACGCTTGATTGAAAGTGGCAAGCTAGGGCGGATTTATCATTGGCGTGCTGTTTACCTGCAAGAATGGGGGATGGATCCTGCTATGCCGATTAGTTGGCGATTCCAAAAACATTTGGCAGGCAGTGGCGCGTTGGGCGATCTAGGAGCGCACATCATTGACTTGGCACGCTATCTAGTGGGAGAGCCTAAATCTGTGATGGGCTACCTCAAAAACTGGATGCCCACCCGCCCCGCCGCCGATGGCACACCCCTCACCGCCGACGTGGATGATGGCTTTGTGGCGGTGATGGAATTTGAGAACGACGCGCTGGGCACGCTTGAGGCGACACGCTTTGCCAAAGGGCGCAAGAACCACAACGCCTTTGAGATCAACGCCGAGCATGGCTCGATCCGTTTTAACCTTGAACGCCTGAATGAGTTGGAAGTGTTCTGGGCGAACGATGAACCGAACACCACACAAGGCTTTCACAACGTCTTGGTGAGTGAACCCTTTCACCCCTACTGGGAGAATTGGTGGCCTCAAGGGCACATGATCGGATGGGAACATTCATTCGTACACGAGTTCGATCACTTCTTCCGCGCCATTGTTCACGGGGGAGAGGTTGCCCCCTACGGAGCAACCTTCGTGGATGGCTATCGCAACGCCGTAATTTGCGATGCCATTGCGGAATCCGCACGCACGCGATCCCAAGTAGACATACGCTACGAAAGTTAACCATGCTGTTGGGGGATGGACTTTGTTCCATCCCCACGCTAGTTTAGGGGCGTTCGCCCTGTGACAGACGCGCTTCAATATCAGCTAGGACGGGCAACAACTCCTCCATACCCACACGGTTGATGACGTAATGTGCGCCTGCCCCGTAGAGTTTTTCATGGATGATGGCGGTACGCGCTTCTAACCAGGTTGGATCAGCGTGGGCGAGTTCTGACTCGGTTAGCCCCATCTCGTTGCCGGTCTGTGCCACCGCCACCGTCCACATGCCCGCATTCAACCCTTCCTCTATATCTGTCACCGTATCGCCCACCTTGACGATGGATTCAAACGGGTACAGGTTGAGGTTCATGGCATTTTGAATTGCCATCCAGGGGGTCGGTCGCCCATGGGGCACATCATCCCCCGTCACCACGCAATCGGGAACATAGCCCGCCGAGTGGGCAATCGGGAGCAGGGCATCCATCATGGCGCGGGTGTAGCCGGTACACGATCCGATCTTGACCCCCTGACTTTTTAAGTGGTTAATCGTCTCCACCACCCCTTGCATGGGGCGAGCATAATCGGCAATCACCGCAATCTGGCGTGGGATGAACTCCTCAAAGATCACCTGCACGTCGGCATCGGTGGGCATCCGCCCATATAGTAACCGCCATTGTTGGCTCACGCGGGGCATGAATAACACTTCAGCAATGTGATCGCGCTTGTGCTTGCCCATCGGTTGACGCGCCTCCGCTAGGGTGATCTCAATGCCGTGTGCCCTAAAGCCCTCGACAAAAACCATCGTCGGGGCAAAACAACCGTGATCCACCGTTGTGCCCGCCCAGTCAAAAATCACCCCCTGCAGTTGCCCAGTGTATGGGCGTTGAAGCGGAAAATTCATCTGATCGCTCCTCTTATAATCCCAAATCATTCAAGGTTTCTGTCGCTTGTCCAAAACTGAGCGTCATGCCCAAGCCCCCCACCGAAAGCATGCGTACCCGTTCGGCGGGCGTGTGCAGATAGATCACCCGTTCAGGATGTTTAGAATAGATGCCCTCCCACTCTTGCGCCATCTGATAGGTGGGCAGGCTCAACATGGATTGAAGATAGGCTAAGATCATCCGATTGGTTTCAGGATCATTGAACGGATCAGGAAACCAAGCGTTATCGTGTGAATCCCCTAGCACAATCTCGCCACGCCCATTCTGTACCGCCATCACATGGATGCCCCGCTCAATCAACGGTTGATAGCGTTCGGCGAGTTCTGCACGCAAGGCAGGCAACCCTGCACAGTGGGTAAACGTGGGATAATGCACCGCGCTGAGCGTGCCGACCATCATCTGCTCCAGCGTGAAATCATGCGGTTGCGCAACGGTGCGCATCATTTGTAACTTGGTGCGGAACAACCCACTGCGCTTGAAATCATCGGGATAGAGCAACTCAAACTCCGTCCCACTACACACGACCACATGCCCCACCTGCCAAGTTTTCCCGTTGGCAGTCACATTCGGCAAGTCAATATGGGTGACGGGTGTGCTGTAGTGGAACACCACCCCGTAGCGTTCCGCCAAAAACGCGGGCAACGTAGCGATTGCCTCGCGCGGGTCTACCGTTAATTCTTGGCGCGTCCACAAGCCCCCGTGTAGATCATGCGAATTGAGATAGGGATAGCGTGCCAAAAGTGTGGGGGCATCCAACACGTCGGTATCATAACCCGCTTGCAACGCGCCCTCCTGAAACTCGTTAAACACCGCCCACGCATGGGGAGAATGTGCCAACAAGATTGCCCCCGCTTCTTTGACCCAGAACCCTGCTTGTTGCGCCACTTCTAACCAGATGGCACGCCCACGCAGTGCGATCTCGCGTAGCTCGTGCGGTACGCCAAACGGGAAGATCATCCCAAAATTCCGCACCGATGACCCCACCGCTTGGGGGTGACGCTCAAAAACCACCACCTTTAGCCCACGCTTTGCTGCTTCTAGCGCGTGTGCCAAGCCCGCCATCCCTGCCCCTATAATGGCAACGTCTGCTTGCTGTCTTGCTGTCATGTCATTTACTCCTCGTGTAAAACAGGATCACCCAAACCCCATACCCAATCATTGACAAAATCGAGTTCTAAATGTGTACAATACACTGAAGATAGAGAGATTAACAGAATAATATTGACCAGATCATCGTCAATAATGACCATTTAGTCAAAGTTTGCTCATCATGAAACCGAAAATACGCCACGAAGAAATCCTGAACTTGCTTCACACACAAGAGCGCGTTGAAGTAGATGAGCTTGCCTTGCGCTTTGATGTCTCTGCCGAGACCATCCGACGAGATTTAGCAGCGCTTTCAGAAAAGGGGTTACTGCGCAAAATACACGGAGGAGCAACCCGCTTTCAAACCGCACAAGAACCCTCATTTGGGGTGCGAAGCATCCTAAAAAGTACAGAGAAGCGATGGTTGGCACAATGTGCGAGTGAACTCATCAACGTAGGGGATAGCCTCTTCATTGCATCGGGCACGACTACCGCCGCCTTTGCGCATGCGTTAACGCGCCTCAGTCAATTGACCGTCATGACCAACTCAACCATTGTCGCCAGCGAACTCGGCAGACTGGTCGACAAAAAGCACACCATCTACTTACTGGGGGGCATCTTCAACGCCGATGAGTCGGAGGTGATGGGAGGGTTCTTGGTGGAACAGGTGCGCCAGTTCCACGCCGATCATGCAGTGGTGAGCGTGGGGTCGGTCAATGCGCATGGCATTTTTGAGTATCGCATGGAAACTGCTGTTCTCATCCGCGCGATGATGGAGCATAGCAATAACTTGATTGTGCTGGCGGACAGTAGCAAACTCAACCAAGCCTCTCTGATTTGGATCAGCGAGCTAGAGATGGTGCAACATTTGGTGGTGACGGGCACGCCATCCGATGAATTGCAAAAAGCGTGTGAAGCATCACAAACCACGCTGCACATCGCTGGGGCAGAAACGGATACACACTAACGGTTGCTCATTCGGTGATGAGGGGTTTTATCACGTTGGAGCCAATTGCCTTGAGCGCATGTTGCAGGTGGTCATACATTGCCTGATCGCGGTACGTGCCG
>CAIRDJ010000167.1 GCA_903877335.1 uncultured Chloroflexota bacterium
ATATAAAGGTTCTAAGGACATCTCCAAGGCGCAACAACTCTTTAAAGAAGCTGGATACAAAGGTGAACCCATCACTATTTTGCATGCTACTGACCATCAATACATTAACCCAGCGAATTTGGTGATGATTCAACAATTACGCAAAGCGGGGTTTCTCAAACTCGATGTTCAGGCAATGGATTGGGGGACCGTTGTTACGCGACGTACAAAAAAGGAAGCACCTGCCCAAGGCGGATGGAATATTTTCATTACCGGAACAACAGTTCTTAATTCTGCTAGCCCAATTACCCACACGTCAATCGGCATGGGATGCGATAAAGCTTGGTTTGGTTGGCCCTGCGATGCTGCATTTGAGGAGCTCAGGAATCAATGGGCATTCGCAAGTGATGATGCCGCTCGGAAAAAGATTGCCGTTGAACTTTCAAAACGTGCCTATGACCTAGTCCCCTACATCTCATTCGCTCAGTGGAGAAATCCTGTTGCATACCGTTCCGATAAGCTAAGCGGCGTCTTGCTAGTACCCTCGGTAATCCTCCCTTTTTGCAAGGGAGTCAGAAGTAGAAACGTTATGCAGCCATGGCCAGTTTCTGCTTTGGTGTAAATCCACCCAGAGCCATGTTGGGGCGGTCATGGTTATACGACCACATCCACCGGGTGGCAAACGCTTGAACCTCTTGCAAACTCGACCAGTAATATTGTGACAGCCATTCATAACGAACGGTTCTGTTGAAGCGTTCAACATACGCGTTTTGTTGTGGGTTGCCGGGCTGAATGTATTCAAGCTTGATGCCCGACTCGGCAGCCCAGTTTTGAATGGCAGCACTGATGTATTCCGGACCGTTATCGCATCGAATAATCTGGGGCTTACCCCGCCAGGCAATCATCTGCTTGAGCTCTCTGATCACGCGCTCTGAGGGCAATGAGAAGTCTGCTTCGATCCCAATAGCCTCTCTGTTGTAGTCGTCAATCACATTGAGTAGCCTAAACGTCCTGCCGTCTTCAAGCTGGTCATGCATAAAGTCCATGGACCAAACCTGATTGATTTCATGGGGCACTGTTAGCGCCTCTGGCTTCTCGCGGATCAACCGCTTACGGGGTTTGATTCTCAAATTCAGCTCTAACGCTTTGTAGACCCTGTAGATGCGCTTATGGTTCCACTTGAATCCCTTGAGGTTTCGCAAGTACAAATAGCAAAGGCCAAAGCCCCAATTGCGGTTGTTGTCTGTTAGTTTGATCAGCCATGTTGCAATCGCTTCATTATCTGAATCGAGCTTACGTTCGTAGCGGTAGCAAGACTCGCTGATCCTAAAGGCCTCGCAAGCCAATCGGACACAGACCCTACGTTCCCTCACAGCAGTTACGGCCATCTCTTTGCGTTGAGATGGCCTCACCACTTTTTTTCAAGCGCCTCCGAGACGATCTCGGCCTTGAGCTTCTCCTCAAGGTACATCTTCTTGAGCCGCCTGTTCTCTTCTTCAAGCTCTTTCATACGCGACATCATCGACACATCCATGCCACCGTACTTCGCTCGCCACTTGTAAAAGGTGGCCGTACTGATACCCATATCCCGGCAAAGATCAGGTACCCCAATGCCAGCTTCAACGCGCTTCACCGCGTCCAAAATCTGGCTATCCGTAAATCTTGACTTTCTCATGTAGAACCTCTTCCTTTGGAAAAAATTCTACTTCTAATCCCCTTGGTTCTAGGGGAGGATTACCGAAGCGACTCCTCAGCGGCTCGGTGACTGAGATCGGATTCCCGAAGCATCATGCCCGCAAAGAAGGCACCCAGGGCAAACGACACATCGAACA
>CAIRDJ010000168.1 GCA_903877335.1 uncultured Chloroflexota bacterium
GTCAAGTCGTCATCAGAGGCACCCTCACGCAATGGCGTAAAGATATCCAAGCCGTTGGTGGCAAACAGGCAGGTGTATAATTTGCCATCAGGCGAAAGCCGTAAGCGCGTGCAACTCCCACAAAATGCCTGCGTTACCGAAGCAATAACCCCTACTTCTCCTTGACCGTCAGCATAACGATAACGTTTAGCGACTTCGCCAAAGTAATGTTGTTTGTCGCGCTGTAGGGGGAAGTGAGCATCCACCGTCTGTAGAATTTCTTTCGCCGTCACCACATGGGTCATGTTCCAACCGTTGCGCGTACCTACATCCATATATTCGATGAAGCGCAAAATGTACCCACGTTCACGGCAAAACCGCGCCATATTCACCAAGTGATCCCCATCGTTCACGCCCCGTTGTACCACACAGTTAATCTTGATGGGATGAAAGCCAGCACGTTCCGCGCTTTCAATCCCACGCATGACATCCGATACAGTAGCCTTGCCTCCATTCATCTTGGAAAAGGTGGCATCATCTAGGGAATCCAAACTCACGGAAATGCGCTGTAAGCCAGCTTCTTTGAGAAGATGAGCTTTTTCTGGCAGGAGTTTGGCATTGGTCGTCATGGCAATATCTTCTACACCCTCAAGCTGTGCCAAGCTACTGACCAAGCGTTCAAGTTCTTGGCGCACGAGTGGCTCTCCGCCGGTGATGCGGAGTTTAACCGCGCCTTGCGCCACGATCAAACGCACCACGCGAGTGATCTCTTCAAAGGTCAGCAGTTTGCTCTTGTGCAGGAACTCGTATTTTTCCCCGAATATTTCAGAGGGCATACAATACGTACAACGGAAGTTACACCGATCTGTCACCGAGACGCGCAAGTCTCGAAGGGGACGGTTAAGCCGATCTGTGAGGGGGAGGGACATGATTTACACCAACTACTAAGTTAAATGGCTCATAGAATCTATTTTGTGGTTGTATAAAATACTGTAACATACATTGTTCAAGATGTTTATGAGATTTTAGTTGATCCCAGATTTGATGAATCATGGCTAAGAATGAATTTTTCACCACCAAAACCGTAGGCGATGTCTTACAACTGGTTTTTAATGCTATCCACCCCATCGAGCGTGTGCGAGCCTGCTCCACTTATCAGGCGTTAGATGAAGTTATTGCCACCCCACCCATTGCCCCACTTGACCTGCCAGAGTTTAGGCGCAGTAGCATGGATGGCTATGCGGTACGCGCGGCGGATACGTTTGGAGCATCCGCCAGTTTACCCGCCTACTTAAACTTGATCCAGGGGGTGCGGATGGGGCATGCCCCCACCCAAGCGGTAGAAGCCACCCAAGCCGCCCCCATCCACACTGGGGGAATGATCCCAGCGGGAGCGGATGCGGTCGTGATGATGGAGAAAACGCAGCAAGTGGATGCCACACAAATTGAGGTGCTGTCTCCTGTTGCACAGGGCGAGAACGTCATCCAAGTGGGAGAGGACATCACTCGTGGTCAGGCGGTGCTTCCGACTGGGCATCGCATTCGCCCACAGGATATAGGGGGGTTATTGTCGCTGGGCATTGAGTCGGTACAAGTGCGTGACCGCCCTAAACTCGCCTTGATGGGAAGCGGGGATGAAATCATCCACCCATCACACACCCCCCACGAAGGGCAGATACGCGACATCAATACTTACGCGCTGTCCGCTTTGTTCCAGCAACATGGGGCACAAACCGTCGCGCTGGGCATTGCTGAAGATGATGCCGATGCCTTGTTTGAGATGGCGCAAGCGGGGATCGCCCATGCAGATATGCTCGTCATTACGGCGGGTAGCTCGATTAGCACCCGTGACCACACCTATTCCACCATTCAGAAGCTGGGCATGCCGGGCGTTCTTCAACATGGATTAGCGGTTAAGCCGGGCAAACCTACTCTCATTGGAGTTTGTCAGGGCAAACCCGTGATTGGGCTACCGGGTAATCCGGTTTCTGCCATGCTGGTGGCGCGTCAGTTGATCTTGCCTGTGATTCGCTTTCTGCGTGGAGAACCCCCCACTGTACCCGTCACGCTTCATGCACACCTCACTCAGAACGTTGCTTCCTCCACAGGACGCGAAGATACCGTGCCCGTCGTGGTGACAGCAACCCCAACAGGCTATGTCGCTGAACCTGTCTTCGGAAAGTCCAACTTGATTTTCACGCTGGTTCGCGCCAATGGGGTCATCCACATTCCCTTAGATAGCAACGGCTTGAAAGCCGGCACACTGGTTGAGGTTTACCCGTTCTAAAGGAGTTCACATGATTGAGACCACTGAGCGTAATTTTTACCTGAATGACATTCCGATGACTGTTGCCCAGCAACGCCTGCAAGATGCCCTCCGTCAAGCGGACAAACACCATCCACTGGAGGCGGAGCGCGTAGGATTGCGCCACGCCAATGGGCGCATTCTTGCCGAAGCAGTTTGGGCGCGACGAAGTTCCCCACATTTTCACGCCTCTGCAATGGATGGGTATGCTGTGCTTGCCAGTGACACCATTGGTGCAACGGAAACCAGTTCCAAAAGCCTGACCCTACCCGAACAAGCAATCCCAGTCAACACGGGTAGCCCGTTGCCAACGGGCAAAAATGCGGTGGTGATGATCGAGCATGTTCAACAGGTGGACGCGCTCACGATTTCGATCACCCAAGCGGTTGTGCCCTTTCAGCATGTCCGCCTGATGGGGGAAGACATTGTTGAAACCGAGCTAGTATTACCCGCTTCCCACCGCATCCGCCCGGTTGATTTGGGGGCAATCGCCGGCTGTGGGCATCATGAGGTTTGGGTGCGCCGTCGCCCACATGTCATCCTGATTCCAACCGGCTCGGAATTGGTAAAGGTTGACCAAAACCCCCACGAAGGACAGTTGATTGAGTTCAACAGCCTGATCCTCTCGGCACAAATCGAAGAAGCTGGGGGCATTGCCAGCGTGATGGATATCATTCCCGATGAGCCTGACCGCTTGATGGATGCCTTGCAAACGGCGACCGACCAGCAACCCCACTTGATCCTGATCTTGTCGGGTTCTTCTGCCGGGAGCAAGGATTTCACCTCGTCAGTCATCGGGCAAATGGGGTCCGTGCTGGTGCATGGGGTAGCCGTTCGACCGGGGCATCCGGTGATTATGGGAATGGCGAAGCATATCCCGATCATTGGGGTGCCCGGCTATCCCGTTAGTGCCACCCTCACGGCTGAAATTTTCATTCTACCGTTGCTCCACCAGTGGTTGGGCTTGCACCCCGCCGTCTATGCCACGCTCCCCAGTCTTGTGGCAACCCTCACGCAAAAGCTCAACTCCCCCATCGGAGATGATGATTTTGTGCGCGTGTCGTTGGCAAAAATTGGGGACACGTTCCTTGCCACGCCGATCTCAAAGGGAGCGGGGGCGATCACCTCGTTAGTGCGGGCAGATGGGATTGCACATGTCCCACGCCTCACGGAGGGGGTAGAGGCAGGTGGGACTATATCGGTGCGCCTGTACCGCCCACTCAGCGAGATTGAAAACGCTGTGGTCTTGATGGGTAGCCATGATCCGATGTTGGACTTGCTGGGGCAATTTCTCCTGTTGGAGCATGGTATCCGCCTCACATCCAGCAATGTTGGCAGTCTGGGCGGGTTGATCGCGTTGCGACGCAACCACGCACACGGGGCAGGAACGCATCTGCTTGATCCTGTTACAGGAGACTTCAATATCCCCTATGTCAAACAATATCTAGCAGGGCAATCTATTCTCCTTGTCACCTTTGCAGAGCGCGAACAAGGCTTGCTTGTCCAAAGAGGCAATCCGCTTGGGATCACAAGCATTGCCGATTTAACGCGCGTGAAGTTCATCAACCGCCAACGTGGAGCAGGGACGCGCATTCTGTTGGACGACACGTTGAAGAAGCTCGAGATCGCCCCATCTCAAATTCAGGGATACACTCATGAAGAGTTCACACACTTGGGCGTGGCAGCGGCGGTCAGCAGTGGCATCGGTGATTGTGGGTTAGCGATTCGGCAGGCGGCGGTTGCACTAGGGTTAGACTTTGTGTCTGTCGGTTGGGAGCGATATGAGATTGCTATCCCCCTCCCCCACCAAAGTCACCCCGGTATTCAAGCCATTCTGACCCAGCTAAGCAATACTGCCTTCCTAAGCGCCCTCGCCAACCAAGCAGGATACCGCACCGATTTAAGCGGTCAGCAACGACTCATCCACGAATCAGGGATGCTCACCGCATGACCACATTCATACAAGGTTTCAAAGAAGCCATCCTTTTGATTTGGTCGTTAGACCCCACCTTGCTAGAGATCATCAACCATACGCTGCAAGTTACCCTATGGGCACTGCTATTCGCCAGTGTGCTAGGTGTCCCGTTAGGGGCGATGCTTGGGCTAACCTCCTTTCGAGGGAAAGGATTCGTCACCACCATCATTCACACGGCTATGGGACTGCCTCCCGTGTTTGTAGGGTTGGTGGTCTACTTGTTGCTCTCGAATCGTGGGGTGCTGGGTGATTTAGACTGGCTTTTCACCCGTCAAGGGATTGTGGTAGCACAGACCATTATCGGGTTTCCGATTGTGATGGGCTTGACGATGAGTAGCATTCAACAGGTCAACCACCAATACAAAACCGAGTTACTGGCACTGGGGGTGAACCCCTTTCAGTTGGTCTTGACGATGATCCAAGAGGCGCAGAAGGGTATCTTCGTTGCCATTGCCAGCGGGTTTGGGCGCATCATTGCCGAAGTGGGAGCGGTCATGCTGGTTGGAGGAAACATTGAAGGCAAAACGCGCGTGCTGACCACCGCCATTGTCTTAGAAACACGACAAGGGCGGTTTGATCTAGCTCTTGCGTTGGGCATCATTCTGTTGGGGATTGCCTTCTGTTTACATCTTGTGATTAGTGGGATACAAGGGCGCGTGGCGACAACCTTACAATGAGCGAATTATATCAACTTCACGATGTGACGCACCGCTACGGTGAACGCACTATCCTCACCCTCCCCTCCCTCACCATTCAACGGGGCGAAACGTTCGCGCTCATCGGCGCAAGTGGCGCGGGCAAGAGTACCCTGTTGCGCTTGTTGGCAATGCTCGAAACCCCTTCACAAGGAACGGTCAAGATACATCTGGAGAGAGCATGGTATGATGGTCATCAACTCCCTTTAGCACAACGCCGAAAGATCGGGATGGTCTTCCAAACTCCGATCATGCTCACGCGGAGCGTATTAGAAAACTTAGCGTTTGGGTTGCAGATTCGCGGGGAAAAGATTGTGAAAGCGCGGTTGATGGCAATGCTAGAGCAATTACAGTTGGCACATGTGGCAACTGCCCCAGCTTACACCTTATCAGGAGGGGAACAAAAGCGGTTAGCATTAGGGCGCGTGATGATCTTGGAAACCGAAGTCATCCTGCTGGATGAACCCACCGCTAACCTTGACCCCACTAATATTGCATTGATCGAAGGGATGCTACAAAAACAACAGCGCACGATTATCATCATCACGCATAATTTCTTCCAAGCGCGTCGCTTGGCAGATCGGGTGGGCTTCCTTCATAACGGGGAATTGTTGGAGGTTGGGCAAGCGGTTCCGTTCTTCAACCAACCCCAACATCCTGTAACACGATCATTTCTTTCAGGAGAGATGCTATTTTAATCCCAAGCGTTCGGGATGGGTGTAAATACGCATGGCATCTCGGCGAGCATAACCCACCAGGCAAATTTCCCATACCTCCGCCAGCTGAACGGAGATGCTGGTGGGGGCGGTTCGGCTAACCACAACCGCAATATTCATGCGATTCGCCTTCCCAATCATTTCCGAACTGATCCGCCCACTGGTTATCAAGATACAGTTTCTAGGGTCAAATCCGTCTTTGACAACTTTACCGGCAATTTTATCCACCGTGTTGTGTCGCCCAACATCTTCAGCAGCATAGAGCGAGTCGGTCTCGGAACATAGGACAGCAGTATGCACACCGCGAACCTTGTTGTATAAGGTGGCAGCATCACGTAATTCCTCCAAGCGATCTAGGATGATGTCGGTGGTGGTGGTGAACTCCGTCTCAACGCGCCCACGCTGTGCAGAAAGCTGTTGAAAGGTCATGCCCCCTCCACATCCAGATGTAAGGATCATCTGTCGGCGCAGGTGAACGTTGCGCGTTTTCAGTTGCACATTCACACATCCAACCGCCTCATCCACCTGCAATTGTTCAATCTCTGAATAATCTCGCAATACCCCTTCATTGTAGAGAAAACCCACCGCCAATGCTTCTTGGTCAATGGGGCTAGACATCATGGATGCCAGCGTATAGCCGTTCACATTGATGGTCAGGTAGCTTTCTTCAATCATTCCCCCTGCTTCCTGGGTTGCTCCGTTACGATCAACCACCCAATAAACATGAGAGAGGTATCCGCGTTCTAGTGGCATGGTTACTCTTGAGACTGAATGTGCTTCTTGGGTTTACGGGTCGCTTGGCGGATTTCATCCGCGGATAGCCCTTGTTCTAAGCCCCACTCAATCTTTGGCTTGAGTGCCCCCGTTGGGCAAACATCCAAACATTGCCCACAAAATACGCACGGAGATTCCGTCATACCCACGTTGAACAGCGTTGAAACGGCAGTATCAAACCCGCGCCCATCTAAGGTTAAAGCGAAGGTGTATTGTGCATCTTCCCCACACACCTGCACACAACGCCAGCATGTGACGCACTGACTATAGTCGCGCACATAGAAGGGGTTATCATCATACAAAGGGTGTTCACGCTGTGTGGCTTCGGGAAACCGCTGTGCATCAACACCATAATCTTTTATATACGCTTGAATTTCAGGGGCTTCGGTCAAATTGACCGAGGCGTTCAACATTTCAAGGATGGTTCGACGGCTACGCTCAACCCGTTCGTTACGGGTTTGCACGTGAGCATCAGCGGAACAAGTGGCAACGCATGCCGGTTGCAACACGCGCCCATTGTTAACATCCACCACACACAAACGACATAGCCCGTTGGCAGTTGTCTTGTCGCTGTAGCAAATAATGGGGATTTCTTTGCCTATTTGATGCGCCGCCTCTAACAGCGTTGTCCCTTCTGGAACGGTGACAGATTGCTGGTCAATGGTCAGGGTGATTTGTTTCTCGGTCATCGCAGTTACTCCATAAATAAATGGGGGAATTTTTTCAACGCGCTCAAAACAGCGGTCGCAGCGGTTTGCCCTAGCCCACAGATGGAGGCTTCGGTCATGGTCATGCCAATGTCGGCAAGGCGGACGGCATCCCCGGCAATCGGCGCACGCAACCGATGCAAAATTTCGTGCTGGCGTTGTGTTCCCAATTGGCACGGGAAACACTTGCCACAACTTTCATGCTTAAAGAAATGCCCTAGACTTTGTAAGACCTCCACCAAGTCCACCTCATGGTTAAAGACCATGATCGCGCCCGAACCAAAGGTAGAACCTACCGCTCGCAAATCCTCAAACGTCAACGGGACATCCACTTCTGCGGGGGTCATGAACACGCCTGCCGCCCCACCCATCAACACTGCTTGTAGCTCGCCGATCACCCCACCGCA
>CAIRDJ010000169.1 GCA_903877335.1 uncultured Chloroflexota bacterium
CGTTTGAGATGCTCTGCGCTGGTGGGGGTGGTCACATACGTGCCCAGCAGGCTTGCTTGTTTGGCGACGGTGGTCTTGGGCAAGAGCGGCGAAGCAATCCACACGCATGGGGCAACCAGATCGGGCTTACGTGTGCCATCATGTGCTCTGCCATAGTTGCTGTGGTAGCGTTTCCACTGTTGGCGGTCATCTGTGTTCTGGTCATCGTAGCCCCCCACGACAATTCCGGCGGACGAACTTGCTGGAGGCAACAAAAATGCACCATCGCTATTGCCCGCGGCAATCACCACCACCACGCCACTTTCCGTGAGGGCTTGTACCACCTGATGCAAGGGGTAGAGTGGGTTGCCGTTAATGTCATCGCCCCCCACCGAAGCGTTGACGATGCGAATGCGATGCCGCGCGTGGTTTGCCAACACCCATTCTAGCCCACGCAAGATGTCTGCTTCTTTCACCTCACCTTCTGGATTGCTCACCTTGACCAAAACGGCTTTGCTGCGATGGGCAATCCCGCGATAATAACCGGCGGATTCGTGCCCGTCACCCATAGCAATGCTGGACACCATTAGCCCGTGCCAACTCAAATCGCTCGTGTTGTTGATATGGCGATGCTCTTTGATGTCGTCGGTGGTGGCATCGACATGGGCGATCACCCGTCCCCGTAAATCGGGGTGCATGGAAAAGCCGGCATCGACAAAGGCGATCACCACCCCTTTTCCGCTATAGTCCGACACGGCATGAACGCGCTCATAAGTGGGCAGGAGAGGGTGTTGCTGATAATTGGGGTAGTTGGGATGAAACTGGGGCATACCCATACTACCCCGCTAAACCTGTGCGTTGTACACCCATCGGCGGGGCAGACGCGCTGAAATCTTGAATGAATCCCGCCCTGTATTCCGAAAGCAAGGTTTCCACCCGTGTTAAACTTTCCCCTGCAACAATGATGCCTGCGTGGTAGGTCTTGTCTGCCTTCCACACCACTTCCGCCGCATTATATGCCGAAAGGTCAGGGTGCTCTTGGCGGGCAAGGGTCATCAATACGCCTGCATACAACTCTTTGAGTTCGGGCAGGACGTAAGGTTCTTGGCGCAATTCCGCCACAATCATCCGTCCCCATTCGCGCCATAGGTTGACATTGGTGGCGGATTCGATCATCTCGGCAATGTTGGCACCCCCCACCCGTGCGGCGGATTCTAAGAAGTAGAACGAGTGGTCATGATGCGCTTTGATGAACTCAGTATGGGTGACACCGTTGACCATGCCCAACGCCTTGTTGACTTCGGCATTGATCTTGCGTAGCTTGGGCGCGTCCCCTTTTTTGCGTTCGATAATCCGACTCATGAAAACCCCACCCCCCTGATATACCGACATCGGGGGCGCACCGTATTGTTGCACGCTTGAGAAAATGGGCTTCCCTTGTTGATAGAGGGTATCGACATGGAAGACCTCACCAGGGATGAACTGTTCAAGCAGGTAGTAGGATTGACGATCTCCTAACTGGTCAAGCGCACGCCAGACTTGCTCGGCATCTTTGACCTTTTGGATACCCATTGAGCCGGCTTCTGTGCGTGGCTTTAAGACCCA
>CAIRDJ010000170.1 GCA_903877335.1 uncultured Chloroflexota bacterium
CTACAATTGGCGGGTAAGAGCTGTGAACGCCTTCGGTGCAGCAGGGGCGTGGAGCGCAACATGGACTTTCGTGGTGGATACAGTTGCAACTGTTGCGCCCGTATTAACTAGCCCCTTGGATTCGGCTATCCTAACCACATTGAAACCTTCCTTAACTTGGGGAGCAATTCCCAATGCCGTTCAATATGAGGTGCAATACAGTAATAATAGTTCATTCGATCGTGTAACAACTGTAACAACTAAATCGACAGAATATACGTTTGCACAGGAATTGAGCAACTCCTTGCATTGGTGGAGGGTGCGCGCACTTGACGCAGCTGGCAACCCTTCGGTTTGGTCGGCGGCACGTAGCTTTACGCCTGATGGTAGTCTCGGTTCTCCTTTGATTGCGTGTCGGACTACCTCACCCACTTTAACGCTGACGTGGGAGCGTGTTTCATGGGCAACGCAGTATCAATATCAGGTCAGTACCGTTTCAAATTTTGCCAGCACCGTCGCTGCGGGTGCGGTCGATAGTCAAGCGACATTACCTACTGTAACGACAAATAGCATGGCTAATGGGCGATACTTCTGGCGTGTCCGTGCTCTAGCGACGAACGGTAGCTGGGGTGCTTGGAGTGTTGCTGTTTCCTGTACGGTAGACGCACCTTAATAAATTGAAATTTAATGTTTGCGGGGGGGTAATGTCAAAGGTGGACGCAATACGGACGCAACTCATTGGACTAGCCATTGTGGTCAGTTTGATAGGGATGTTGGTAATGGTAGGGGGTATCGCGTTGCTACAGCAGGGCAATGCCCCCACCGTGGTACAAGAACCCACGCTCGTCGCCTCGGTGTACGAGCCACAGGCAGGCGCGCCGGCGAGCACGGCAATAGCCGCTGTCCCCGAGGCAACCGTGCAATTGGCGTCTGTAACGCCCGTTCCATTAGTGGTCGCAAGCCCAGCGGTGACAGCAAGCCTGACGGTGACACCAAGTGTGACAGCAACCGCAACCATGCCTGTCGGGAGCATTGTGGCAAGCACTGCCGCATTCAGTCCTTCACAGATTCCAGTTTCTACGGATGTGTTGACCGCGTACATTGCGCCGACGGTGGAAGCGATCGTGGTCGTGCCTCCAGGTGAGTCTGTGCCAGATGTCGTGATTGTGCGTGTTGATCCCTCGCAAGTGGAGCAATTGCAGGCGGATGTGGCGGCGCAAGGGGGGACAGTGGAGTTGGTGGATGAGGCGTTAGGAGCGGTGACGATACAGCTACCAACGAGTAACGCCCTCGAGCAGATCACCCAAGCCGAGTATGTGGAGGCGAGCGAGCCGGATTACTTCGTGACGGTGCAGCAAAGTGCGGTTGACCCACTCACAGCACAACAATGGTCGTTGAGCGCGATGAAAATTCCCGTGGGCGTGGCATCGAACCGGCGCAGTGTGAAAGTTGCAGTGGTGGACAGCGGGGTATGCGCGAATCATCCTGAACTGATGGGGAAGGTGATCGGGGGGTATGACTTTGTTGAGGGAGATGCCACCCCACAGGACGAGATGGGGCACGGGTGTGCGGTGGCGGGGGTCATCGCAGCTGGGCACAATGGAATGGGCATGATGGGGGTTGCCTCGAATGCGGAACTGTTAATCTACCGTGTATTGAATGCACAAGGGAGCGGTCGCTACAGTCACCTAGCAAGTGCGATCGTGCGTGCAGTGGACGACGGGGCAGGCATCATCAACTTGTCATTGGGCGGGTCCAACGCTTCGCAACTGTTGCAAGATGCCATCGCCTACGCGCAAAATCGGGGGGTGGTGGTCGTAGCCTCATCTGGGAACAATGGTAGCTCGTCGGTGCTCTACCCGGCGCGTTACGAAGGGGTGGTGTCGGTGGGGGCAACCGGACGTGACTTTAACCCCGCTGTGTTCAGCAATTACGGCAAAGTGGATGTGTGGGCACCGGGTGTAGAGGTGTTGTCGCTGACGGTGGGAGGAGACTATGCCACCTTCAACGGGACATCATTCGCCGCGCCGAACCTGAGCGGGCTACTCGCGCTGACGGTGGGAGAGGGTGCGCCCATCACCGTGCGTGGGGGAGGCTTTGCGCTCTACCGTGACCCCACCCTCGTTGCTCTTCCAACGGTTACTCCAGAACAATCCCCCACACCCACGATCACTCCTACTACTGTTGTCGCTAGTGAGAAGTTGCAAGGGTTCTACACCGAAATTGAGCAGAACGGGAGTACCAGCGTGATTGTCGGGTTGGCGGGTGCCTTCTCGATGAGTGCTGACCCATCGTTTATGGCACAGCAACAGGTGCAGATCAACGCCTTGCGAGATGGGGTGATTGCATCGTTGTCAACCTTTGATGTTGAAATATTGAGTCTATCGAATGAGTGGGCAATTCCAGCATTGGCATTGCAAGTTGACCGTGCTGCACTGGACATGTTGGCAAGTTCGATTCAAATCAGTTACATCGTCAAGAATGGGGTGTCCTATCCAACAATGGATAGTAGCCTGCAGGCAATAGGGGTTGTCCCAACATTGCGCAATCTGGGGTATTACGGGGCAGGTAATCCCAATAACGCGGTGGCAGTCTTGGACACCGGTGTGGATTATGACCATGCGTTCTTGAGCGGTAAACTACTCTCTGGTGCTTGTTTCTCTGGGGGTGGCAATAGTGCAAACTCATTGTGCCCTAACGGTGCAACCAACCAGACGGGAAATCGTGCGGCACACATCTCGCGTTGCACGACTTTGGGAGTAGATTGTGCGCATGGGACGCATGTGTCTGGAACAGTGGTTGGACAGAATAGCGGAGGGTTGCAAGGGGTTGCCCCACAAAGCAAAGTCTTCCCCATTCAGGTATTCACAACATTTTCTGGCGATCTAGGAGCCTATGATAGTGACATTATAGCGGGTTTAAACCATGTGTACCAACAGAACAGCAACGGAACAATCCGCACAATTGCCGTCAATATGAGCCTTGGAGGATGGGGTTATACTTCTTATTGTGATTACGTAGTTCCGGCAACCACTCAAGTGATCCAACTACTGCGTGCCGCCAACATCGCCACCGTCATTGCATCTGGTAACTCCGGCTCTGGTAGTTCTGTAAGTTACCCCGCTTGTATCTCCTCCGCGATCAGCGTTGGTGCGATGACCGATTCATTCGCTGTTGCTTCCTTTTCTAATCGAGCCAGCTTCTTGACACTTTATGCACCAGGTGTTTCCATCACCTCTGCGGTTCCTGGTGGAGGATATGCAGCTTGGCAGGGAACTTCGATGGCAGCTCCCCACGTAGCGGGTGCTTTTGCCCTACTGAATCCATACCGTAGCTTCACGGTCGATCAGGTTTTGAATGCTCTACGCTCTACAGGGCCAGGATTAGGAACTTACAACACTCCTCGCATCCGCCTTGACCTTGCTGCAAGTGCTTTGTACGGCATTGGTGTTCCAACACCAACCCCCTTACCGACACTGCCTAATGATGGTGTCACAAATGCCATCGCGATTACAACTTCGCCTTATACCTATAATATGAATACTGTATTAGCAACTGACGATTTTATACCTACCTGTGCGAACAGCGGTAAAACGGTTTGGTGGAAGTATACACCGACAAGCTCAGGCAATCTTACACTGAATACCCTGGGATCGGACTATGATACAGTTGCTGCAATCTGGACAGGAACACCGCCTAGCAACCTAACCCAAGTTGCATGTAATGATGATGTAGAAGGTAATTTAACTTCATTAATCGTGAAGTCTGTGAATGCCGGTACAACCTATTATTTGCAAGTAGGTGGATACTATGGTGCGGTTGGGAATCTGACAATCAATATGCAATTTACCCCAACCGCGCCCGTGCCAACGAGTCCAATAAATGGTGCAAGCGTAACCACGTTATTGCCGTCACTGACTTGGTCAAATCTGAGCGGTGCAACGGGTTACGAAGTGCGCTACGGGTTGAGCAATCCTCCAACACGGTTGGTTGCAGTGACAACGAATACCTATGTCTTTGTGCAACCATTAGCCATAGGAACCTGGCATTGGCAAGTTCGTGCGAAGGACAGCCAAAATCAATGGGGTGTCTGGTCTGATGTGGCAACATTCAACTTGGATAGTGCTACGGGAGGTGCCCCGCGTCCTGCTGCGCAAGTATCAGGAACAGTGACGTTCACCTGGAATCCGCAGTCCTGGGTGCAGGGATATCAGGTGCAGGTGTCAAGTAACTCGAGTTTCACCGCGATCGTTTATCAGTCAGCTACTTTGCCAAGTGGAACCTCTAGTGATAGCACCACAATAAGTGATGGTGGGACGTACTACTGGCGGGTACGTGGGCTAGTAAACGGGACGACATGGGGGTCTTGGAGTACGACTCAAGCGCTCATTGTTAGGTAAAAGTAGCGGGCGGAAGTGCTGTTGGTGTGGCGTGGCTAAAGTCGTGCCCTTCCCTTCCGCCACCAACGCTCGGAGGGACACCCATTGCCTTAGCGTACCAATCGCAACTTGGCAGGTAATGCGGGCGCGCATAATACGCTCTAGGTTGTATCGTCAACACGCTTTACGGCAAACATGAGGTTCAAATAACATGGCACAAGAAAAAACAACATTGGGGGGCGGTTGCTTCTGGTGTATTGAAGCGATCTTTGACCAACTCAAAGGGGTGACGGATGTCGTTTCTGGATATAGTGGCGGGCGCACGCAAAACCCAACCTATCGCGCGGTTTGCGATGGTGTGACCGGTCATGCCGAAGTTGTTCAAGTCACCTTCGATAATGAGATTATCTCCTTCCAAGACTTGCTCGACATCTTCTTCACCGTCCACAATCCCACTACCCTGAACCAACAGGGCGCGGACATTGGAACACAATATCGCTCCGCCATCTTCTTCCATTCGGATGAACAGAAGCACATCGCCCAAGCCACCATCGACGCGCTCAATCAATCGAACGTGTGGGGTAGCCCGATTGTCACTGAGGTGACGCGCTTTGAAACCTTCTACCCCGCCGAAGACTATCATCAAGAATATTTTGCCAACAACAAAGACAACCGTTACTGTCAGGTGGTGGTTGCTCCCAAGGTGGCAAAGTTCCGTCAATACTATTTCAACAAACTCAAGGCGTAATCCACGCACAAGGATGGGGTGTCCTTGCCCCATCCACCTAATTTTCCCTATCTTTTGAGAGGCATGATAGATATTCTGGCGTTTTGGGATTATGATAAGCATAGTTCAATCAAGGTATTGAAATAGTTTTGGTTGGTGATCGTCACTATCACACTAGAACAGTTTCGTTAACTTGGATAAGGGATCATATACCGAATGCCACACACTCTTCGGGTCGCCACTATACAACTCAATGCAACACCCGCATCAACCGATGAGCGGCTCAACCGTGCTGCTCAATACATTCAACAAGCCGCACAAGAGGGGGCTAAACTCGTTCTTTTGCCGGAGCTGTTCAACACAGGTTACACCTACAGCGCGGCAAACTTTCAACGCGCAGAACCACTCAACGGGATAACTGTCACATGGATGCAGGCGCAGGCGCAACAACACAACATTCACCTTGCTGGATCGTTGTTGCTGCTGGATGAGGAGGATATTTACAATAGCCTCATTTTGGTTTCGCCTGATGGTCGCCGTTGGCGTTACGACAAGAATTACCCTTTCCTATTTGAGCGTGCGTATTTCCGTGACGGAAGCCATGATCTCATTGCCCAAACCGAGCTAGGGAAGATTGGCATGATGATTTGCTGGGATCATGCTCACCCAGAGCTGTGGAAGCGATACGCGGGCAAGGTTGATCTGATGATAATCGCCAGCTCTCCCCCTGTCGAAAACAAGTTCAATCTGCTTTTCCCGAATGGTCGTCGCATGGATTCACGCGCACTTGGCACGCTCAACCATGCCTATTATGGCAAGGATGAACCGTTCGGCGCAGAATTGGATGCGCAGGCGGGGTGGTTGAATGTACCGATCCTTCATAGTTCGGCATCCGGCAAGTTGCGCTCAGGGTTTCCGCCTCATTCGCACTGGGTTGTGATGGCATATTTACTGTTCCGCGTTGACTTGTGGCGGTGGATTTTTGCCTCCTCGCAATTACAAGTGGAAAAATCCTTCTTCGATAAACAAACTAAAATAGTCAATAACGGTGGAGACGTGGTTGCGCGTTTGACGGAAGCTGAAGGTGTGGTGGTGGCAGATGTCGAACTGTCATCGCAAACTCCCTCTGCCCCTTCTATGGTGCAACCGGAATTTTCGTACTCCTCCGTGACTTATCTGGCGGTGGATATTTTGGGGCCTGCCATGATGGAACGCGCCTACCGCGAGGGCGTTCGTGAGGCGTGGGGCAAGAAGATGGCTCCTAAACGCCGCAGTGTGAGGTGGTTCATCATTGTCTCTTTAATACTCATTGCCACTTTCGCCGCCTTAATGCGTGGCTTGGGGATGTTGGTGGAACGCAAGCGTGACAAGTAAAAAGATTTTAGGCGAGGATAAATCATGAGTTTACGGGTCTTGAGTGCCAGCGATGTGCGTTTGGCATTGCCCATGCCAGAGGCAATCAGTGGGATGAAACAGGCGTTTGCCCAGCTCTCAGCAGGGCAAGCACAAATGCCTTTGCGCAGTCGCATTGAAAATCAACAGGGCACGCTTTTGTTGATGCCTGTATACCTTGAACAAGCGGATAGCCTCGCCATGAAACTGGTCACGGTCTTCCCCAACAACCGTGATTTGCCGGTGGTGCAAGCAATGGTCATGGTGGTGAACCCCCAGACTGGGGCGATTGAAGCTCTGTTGGAGGGCAGCACGCTGACCGCAATACGGACTGGGGCGGGCGCAGGCGCGGCAACCGATTTGCTGGCGCGACACGATGCCCGAACGGTTGCGATCATCGGGAGTGGGGTACAAGCACGCACCCAGTTAGAAGCGGTTTGCCATGTCCGTGCGATTGAACAAGTGTATGTCTATAGCCCAAACCGCACGCATGCCGAACGCTTTGCCCACGATTTACGCGGACGCGCCCCCATTCCCGAAAATATCACTGTCACCGAAATAGCCAATGAAGCGGTGCGCGATGCCGATATTGTCTGCACCGCTACCACCTCTTCTACACCGTGTTTTGATGGCAGATTCTTAAAGGTTGGCGCACATGTGAATGGCGTGGGATCCTATACCCCGACGATGCAAGAGGTGGATAGCTACACCATCACCCGCGCGTTGGTTGTGGTGGATTCTCGGCAGAGTGCATTAGCCGAAGCGGGCGACTTGGTGATTCCTCTTGAACGTGGGGAAATCACCCTTGAGCATCTTCACGCCGAACTGGGCGAAATCGTGAGTGGCACGAAAGTGGGGCGCACCCACGCTGACCAACTGACCTACTTCAAGTCATGTGGGGTTGCTGTTCAAGATGCCATCTCCGCCACGCTTGCCCTCAAGAACGCGGAACGGTTAGGGCTTGGGCAGGTGATTCCATTGTGAGCCTTGCTCAACCCATGCGCATCTTGGTCATTTCGCGCTGTCCACCCTATCCGCTGTATCTGGGTGATCGCTTGATCTTGTATCATCTTGCGCGTGAACTCTCTCAAATGGGCGTGACGCTTGACTTGATCGCCATGGCTGACCGCGCCGAAGATTGGACACCCACTGAACAACAGGTCTATACCCCCTACTTTGATGAGGTGATGCTCTTTGCGCCTGTTGTCCGTCCTTCCCTAGAATTGATGCGTCGTGCCTTATTGGCTTCTGCACGCTTCCCTAAACAGGCGGAACAGGCTTTCATGGGGGAGATGTGGCGGGCGATTGAAGAGCAAGTCACACGCCATCACTATGATAGTGTGCATCTCTTCGGTGGGATACAGGTCTATGAGTTTAAGCACGCGCTTGGCGATCTTCCCACGCTCATCACCCCCTATGAAAGCTATGCACTCTTCACCCAACGCGCCCTGCAACACCAGCGCGGACTAGCACGGCTGATGGCGTTTGGCGTGCATCAACTTGCCAAACACTTTGAGCGGTGGATGTTCAATCCGTATGATGCGGTTACGGTTTTGTCCGAACCCGACCGCGATATGTTGTTGCGTTTGCAACCGCGCTTGAAGGTGAGCGTCATCCCGAACGGCATTGACCTTGCCCACTATGTGCCTGTAGCGGTCGAGCGTGAGCCGGCAACGTTGCTTTTTGTGGGCAATTACGAATACCGCCCCAATGTAGAAGCGGCATTGTGGCTAACCGAAGCGATTTTCCCGCGCATCCAACGCCACCAACCGAACGCCAAGTTATGGCTAGTGGGCAACGCTCCCCCACCCGAATTGTTGGCGTGTGCCACCGAAAGCGTGACGGTGACGGGGCGCGTGACGGATGTCAGGGATTACTATCAGCGTGCTACGGTGTTCATCTGTCCGTTACGAGTGGGGGCAGGCATCAAGAACAAAGTGCTAGAAGCAATGGCAAGCCAATTGCCTGTTGTTGCCACCACATTGAGCGCGGATGGCATTGATGCCCAACATGGAAAAACGCTGTTCATGGCAGATTCGGCAGAGGAGATTGCCCAATATACGCTGGACTTGTTGCGGGATGAGGGGTTGCGTCAACGCTTCGCAGATAGCGCGCGAGCTTTAATCGTCGAGCGATATAGCTGGCGGAGCGTTGCCGAGCAATATCTTGAGCGGATGCGCTCCATTACGCGCCAAGCCTCCCCCCCAGATGATGAGATCAATTGAAGCATGAGCATGACACAATGAATAACCCAAGAATTGAATCCCTACATGTAAAGAATTACCGTGCGTTACAAGACCTCACCCTCAGAGACCTAACACCGCTCACTGTTTTCTTAGGGGCGAATGGGAGTGGTAAATCAACTATCTTGGACATATTCGCCTTTTTGTCGGAGTGTTTTGCTGAAGGGGTGCGTCGTGCTTGGGATCGGCGCAATCGTTTCCGTGAGTTGCGTAGCCGTGGTTCTACTGAGCCGATTTCATTTGAGATCAAGTATCGTGAAACCCCGAACATGCCATTAATCACCTATCACTTGTCCATTGACGAAGACCTTAAGGGACCCTTTGTACTGCAGGAATGGCTATCATGGCGACGTAAAGAATATGGAAAAACAGTTCGCTTCTTGGATTTTCAAAGTGGGGAAGGGCATGTTATCAGTGGAGAATATCCTGACGAAAGTGAAGAGCGGGTTGAAGAGAGACTGTCTGACCGCGACGTTTTAGCGGTCAATACGCTTGGTCAACTGGCAAAGCATCCGCGCGTCAAGGCGTTACGTCAGTTTATCATGGGATGGTATTTATCTTATCTCACGGCAGACAACACGCGCGTTCTACCTCAATCGGGTCCCGCTGAACATCTCTCGCCATCAGGGGATAATTTACCCAATGTGATTCAATATCTCCATGAGCAACACCCTGACCTGCTTGAAACCATTCTCACAAGATTATCGGCACGAGTGCCACGTTTAGAGCGCGTGGAGGTTGAATCGACTATTGATGGGCGGTTGGTTTTACAAATCAAAGATGCCCCCTTCGATAAGCCCATCTTGAGTAAGTTTGCCTCTGACGGCACGCTCAAGATGCTGGCTTATTTGACCGTTCTGTATGATCCCAGTCCGCCACAATGGATGGGAATTGAAGAGCCAGAAAACCATTTGCATCCGCGCTTATTGATGGGGCTTGCGGAAGAGTGTCGCCGTGCTTCCAGTCGTAGTCAACTCATGGTGACAACCCATGCCCCCTATTTTGTGGATGGGTTAAAACCTAAAGAGCTGTGGGTTTTGTACCGCGACAAACACGGCTACACGCAAGCGAAACGCGCTTCTGATATGCCATCCATCAATGATCTGATGAATCATGGGGCTTTGTTAGGGAATCTATGGATGGAAGGGTACTTTGAGTTTGGCGATCCTCTAACCAATCAAGGGGGTATCAAGTGACGAGTGCCCATCTTCAATTACACTTTTATGTTGAAGATGTCTCCACCGAAGCCGCTCTACAGATTCTGATCCCAGTCATTCTAAAAGACCATCAAGGGGAGTTTGAGTATGAAATTCACCCATTTCGGGGCAAGCCCGATTTACTCAAGAAACTTCCGCAGCGTCTTCAAGCCTACGCATCTCGGATTCAGCATAATCCAAACTTTCGCATTATTGTTCTGGTTGATCGAGATGATGAAGATTGCCGTAGCTTAAAGCAACGCTTAGAAGGGATTGCCGAGCAGGCTCACCTTGTCACCCGAACCGCCCGACCTGATGATTTCCAACTCATCAATCGGATTGCTATTGAGGAATTAGAGGCGTGGTTCTTTGGCGATGTAATTGCCATTCGACAAGCCTATCCTAAAGTTCCTCAATCTCTAGCAAGTAAACAGAAATTCCGTGATCCTGATGCCATTACCGGCGGAACATCCGAAGCCCTTGAGCGAGCGTTGAAACATTATCATCCAGGTGGACTAGAAAAATCACGCGCTGCACGTGAAATTTCTAAGCACATGAACCCAGATGTAAATCGTTCCATAAGTTTTCAAGTCTTCCGCGATGCTTTGCGACAGCTATTTGGTTAATGGCAACTGAAATATATCACTGTAGAATGTCACCTATCGCCTTCTTATCTCCATCTCATGTTATGACATCCTTCACTATGTCGAGCGCATACCTTCATAAGAGAATGAGAGCATCAAACGTTCAATTCTTTTATGAGGGGGTCAACATGACCAAGAAAAAGATAGTCATTGTCGGTTCAAGTTTCGCGGGGTACACCGCTGCCCTAGAGCTATACGATCGGCTAGGGAGTAGTCACAGCATCACTGTGATTGATCGGAAACCGAACTTTTTGTTTATGCCCTCGTTGATTTGGTATCCGTTCGGCTTGCGAGAAGAAGAAGACCTATCGTATGACGTTCGTCAATCCTATTCCAATCGGGGGATTCAGTTCATCCAAACAGAGGTCTTGTCGTTCAATCCCGAAACGCAAATCGTCAATACAAAAGAGGGTGAGATCGTCTATGATTATCTGGTGATTGCGACTGGTCCCAAAGCCGATTATGACTATATCCCCGGTCTGCGCGAGCATACCCATTCGATTTTAGGCGTGCCCGCCGCTCAGGAATCACGCACCGCGTGGGAAAAATTGCTGGAGAATCCGGGTCCTGTGGTGGTTGTTTCGCCACAAGGGGCGGCATGTTTTGGGGCAGCGTATGAATTTCTTTTCAACGCACGTCACCAAGTGGGCAAGCACAAATTAGCAGATCAAATCAAGTTCACCTACGTCAGCGCAGAACCCTTCCCAAGTCATTTTGGGATTGGTGGATTTGCGAACGGGGAGTTCTTGACCAAGCAGTTCTTCCGCCTCTATAACATTGACTCGCGCTTTAATACCAGCGTGGCATCTTTTGAGGAGGACGGCGTGCGTTTGAACACTGGGGAATTCATTCCCTCGCGTTTCACTTTTGCGATGCCCCGTTTCTTGGGGGTGGACGCTGTACGCAATAGCCCGAACTTGGCAAACGCCAGCGGTTGGATCGAAGTGGATGATGGCTATCGCCATCGCCAATACCCGAACATCTATGCTGCAGGGGTTGCTATTCAGGTAGACCCGCCTAGCTCCACTGATGTGCCGTGCGGTGTGCCCAAGACGGGCTATCCTTCTGAAGAAATGGCAAAGGTGGTTGCCCACAATATCGCGGTGGACATTAACGGGGGGGAGCGCAAAGCGCTACCCTATGGAGACATCGCCGCCCTGTGCATCATGGATGCTGGTAACATGGGCATGATGATCCTAGGGGACAAGATGTTGCCTAACCGTCACTTTGAAGTTATTCTCCCCGGACCTCAAGCCCATTGGGCGAAGATCGGCTTTGAGAAATACTTCTTGAATATGCTGGAACGAAGCACCACTCCCCATAAAGTTCCGCTATAACGCAATTTTTTCGACCTTCACCCCCTCCGATGAGGGGGTCTTCACGCACACGCGCTAAACTTCCTTCGCACCGGTCATAATTGCCACCCCATCAGACATGGAATACTCCTGCGGGTTGATGATGGCGGCACGTTTGCCCAAGCGTTGGACGTGGATGCGGTCAGAAATTTCCCACACTTGGGGCATATTATGGCTAATCAAGATGACTGGCAACCCACGATCGCGAATTTTGCGGATGAGTTCCAAAACCATCCCAGATTCTTTCACCCCTAGCGCGGCGGTGGGTTCATCCATGATGACCACATTTTTTGCAAAAGCCGCGCTACGCGCCACTGCCACGCCTTGACGTTGCCCACCAGACAGGGTGCGCACCGGTTGACGGATCGACTGGATGCGAAACTTGAGCGATTGCATATAGTTCTCACTATCTTTCAACATAGATTGTCGATCAACCAGTCTCAGCAATTGCCCCAAGAAACCGCTTTGGATAGTTTCTCGCCCTAGGAACAAGTTTTCCATGATGGTCAAAGAAGGGGCGACTGCCAAGTTTTGGTAAACCGTTTCGATGCCAGCTTGCCGAGCATCCAAGGGATTGCGAAAGTGAACAGGCTTTCCGTTCATCAAAATTTGCCCTCTGTCGGGGATGACCGCTCCCGCCAAGGCTTTGATGAGGGTAGACTTTCCTGCGCCGTTGTCGCCAATCACCGCCAGAATCTCGCCGGGATAAAGCTCAAAATCACATTCTTCTAACGCGATCACCTGCCCATAGTGCTTGGTCAGTCCAATTGCTTGTAAGACCGGGGTTGCGTGTTGGTCAAGGGAGGGTGTTGATGTGGTGGACATGATGTAGTTTCCCCTATTTGCTAATGCGTTGTGATAACTGATCGATAGCAACCGCGACAATGACCAAGATACCGGTTACCAGGGTTTGGATAATTGGATTTGCCCCTTGTTGCGTTAGCCCATTGCGGATCACACTAATCACCAGCACCCCAATCAGCGTACCCATGATGTGACCGCGCCCACCAAACAAACTTGTTCCCCCTAGCACCACTGCCGTGATGCTCTCTAGGTTGCTGGTTTGCCCTGCTTGGGGATCACCATTCTCTTGACGCGCGATGAGGAGAATGGCAGCGACGGCGTAGAGGAAGCCCGCGAAGGTGTAGACGGTCAGCAAGATGCGATTGACAGGAATACCGACTAAACCTGCCGCTTCGGAATTATCTCCAATGGCGTAGATATGTCGCCCGATTTGGGTTTGACTGAGGATAAACCAGATCACCAGGTAAAATAGGACGGCGCACACTGCATAATATGGAATTTTCGCTTCACCAAGGGTTATGGCTTCACCAAGAAAGAGCAGGGGTTCTGGCAGACCGTTAATGGTGGCGGTGGTGTAAATGCGTGTTAGGGCGAACATGATATTGAGTGTACCGAGTGTCACGATGAAAGGAGGGAGTTTCAATCCTGTCACCAATATTCCGTTCAGCCAACCTGACACCCCCCCCACCAGTAATCCCACGAACATAGCTAAGATAGGATTGACCAAGATAATCTGCCCATCCGGTCCGAAGGGGACACCACGCACAGCAAGCCCGGTGGTGATGACCGAGACAAAAGCCATGATTAACCCGTTTGACAGGTCAATACCGGAGGTCAAGATGACTAACGTTTGACCAATCGCCAAGACCCCAATGATGGCAGACTGTTGAAAAATCAGGGCGAAATTACGTACTGTGAAGAAGCGTTGTGGTTCGCCTTGAATGAGTGGCAACAACCCGAATACTGCACAGGTCAAGATCAAGAACAACAGCGGACCAAAAGGAGGCTTAGCCAACATCCCTAAGATGTCGGTGAATACCGAGCTTTGTCCTGTTGATGCTTTGGGTGAAGAATTAGCAACACTCATGAAAATCTTTTACTCCTTAATTCCTCAAAATAAGACTATAAAAATGAGGGTGATAACTTACCCACCCTCATCCTAGTGAATTACCAAACAACCACAGTGGATTGCCTAGCTAACTTATTCGCCCCAGCACAATTCCAAGCCGGTTGCGCTGTCGATGCTTTCAATGCCTTCTTGTGCTTCGTCGGTAATCAAGGTTACGCCGGTATCGGTGTAGCCTTGTACAAATTCTTCACCAGCTGCTGCACGAGCGATGTTCTCTACACCGAGAGATGCCATCAAGAGAGGATATTGTTGGCTGGTTGCGTCGATTTGTCCGCTTTCAACGCCACGTACCCCAGCACAACCGCCGTCAACAGAAACGATGGTGACATCATTTTCACGACCAGCGTCTTCAATGGCGCGGTAAGCACCGAAAGCAGCGGGTTC
>CAIRDJ010000171.1 GCA_903877335.1 uncultured Chloroflexota bacterium
GAGCCGTACAACACCACAATTTTGGCGGGTACGCCTGTAAGCTCATAGGGTAATACAACATGGTGAATTTGATCATCCGCCCCACGCCAATTAATATTGAACAAGTTAATCGGATCAAGCGGGTTAGATTCTAGTGCAGTTAACGCACGCTGACGAATATCAGATGGAATGGAAACAGGATGGAGCATTTCCTCAAAAGTAGGTCCGAATATCATGATAAGTTCCTTACTAGCCTAAACTACAAAAGCTCTTCTTCTAATACACGCATTTCATTGAGCACAGCTGTACGCCTTTCCGCTAGTTGGCGATATTGTTGTAAAGCGAGCGCGGTCATGTTGGCGGAAGCCCCGCCATACTTCATGAGAAGCTGGTCAATATGATGATCGATCAATTCATACTGTCGAACCAAAGTCTGATAAATTTGAATTTTCTCTAAAATTGGATCGTCACTCATCATCCCATCCACCCTATTGTTGATTTGTATTTTTCGGCGTATCAAAGCCAATCTTGCTTGCAACGATGTACAGCGGACGACCACGCACTTCATCAAAGATTCGTGCCACATATTGCCCCATCACAAACAAAAAGAATAGCTGAAAAGAACTCAACAAAAGCAACAAAACTATGGTAGTTGCCTGACCGCCAAAAAAACGTTCTCCCATCATTAATCTTAACCCCGAGATAATTGGTATCGCAATGACCGCTATCGTCGCCAAAACAAAACTGACGTAAATCATGATCTGTAGTGGAAAGTATGAAAACCCAACAATTGCATCAAGGGCAAAGCGTACCATTTTGGCGAGCGGATATTTAGTGTTTCCCCATTTTCTTTCATCACGCACATAATAAACACCCGTTTGCTTATACCCAATCCAACTGGTCATGCCACGAATAAAGCGGTTATGTTCTGGCATGGCGTTCAAGATATCTACAACGGCGCGATCCATGAGACGGAAATCACCGGTGTCTAGCGGAATATCCACATCTGTAATTTGGTAGATTACGCGGTAGAATAACTTAGCAGTGAAGAGTTTGAACCAACTTTCACCTTTGCGCTCTGAACGAACGGCATACACCACCTGAAAACCTTCATTCCATTTGGCAATCATCTCTAGGATGAGTTCAGGGGGGTCTTGCAAGTCGGCATCAATGATGATGACGGCCTCCCCGCAGGTGTGCTGTAAACCAGCAGTAACAGCCAGTTGATGTCCAAAATTACGCGCGAAGTTAACCACCTTCACCCGTGAATCGTGTTGCGCCAGGTATTGAAGTTTCTCTAATGAGCGGTCGCGGCTTCCATCATTCACAGCAACCAGTTCCCACGTTTGATGAGTCTGGTCCATAATCTCAACTATACGACGGTGCAACTCATCAATGTTGCCTTCTTCGTTGTAGATGGGTGCGACAATAGAGAAGCGGATGCTGTCATTTACCATGCTTGGTTAATCGCCTTTAGAACGGAATCCAGATCGGGTTCAACAAGTAACCCATTTTGCGTCACCGATTGTTGCGCCCGTGCAACATCTTTTAACCCGTTGCCCGTCGATACAAAAACAACGGATTCTTCAGAATGGATGTATCCTAATTGAATTGCACGCTCTATACCAGCATAAATTACCGAAGAGGAGGGTTCTGCAAATACGCCAGTTAACCGCGCGAACGTAGGGATAGTTTCCACAATCTCAGCATCCGTCACGGCAACAAACGCCCCCTGCGTAGAGCGCACAGCGCGCAACGCCTTCATTCGATCACGCGGCAAGCCAGCAGAAATGCTATCAGCAAGGGTGCTCACTGCAATAGGTTGCATATCCGTGCCGTCAATGTGGTCTTGCCATGCTTGAACTAAGGGAGAACTTCCTTGTGCTTGAACGCCAATCAAACGCGGGACTTTAGTTGTCCATCCAAGTTGGTATAGTTCAACAAATCCTTTGTGAATCCCCCCGATGATGCTACCGTCCCCCACACTGACCACAACCACATCTGGAACCTGCCAGTGAAGTTGTTCGGCAATTTCAAACGAGACGGTTTTCTTACCTTCCGTGGTATAGGGGTTGATGCCCGTGTTACGACAGTACCACCCTTTTTCCAAGCACACGTCATAGCACAGATCAAACGCCTGATCGTAAGTGCCCTTCACCAAAACCACCCGCGCCCCATACACCAGCAATTGGGCAATCTTTGCAATCGGCGCACTAGAGGGCACAAAAATCACAATCTCCATCGCTTGATGAAGGGACGCACCCACCCCTGCCAAAGCTGCCGCGGCGTTACCGGTGCTGGCAGTGCTGACCGTTGTGATCCCGCGCGACATTGCCAACGCCACCACCATCGAGCTGGCGCGGTCCTTGAGGGATGCGGTTGGATTTGCTCCGTCATCTTTGACCCAAGCCTGCGACAGTCCCAATGCCTGTGCCAAACGTGGAGCTTCATAAAGCGGAGTTCCGCCAACAGCTAACGGAGGAACGGGGGCATCTGGCGCAAGTGGGAGCAACTCACGATACCGCCACATTCCCCTATTCGGGTTCGCCTTCAGACGATCGCGGTCAAGGGTGGCACGCAACTGCTCATAATCGTAAAGCACATCGAACGTCGCCACTTGACCAATTGCAGGATTAAAATACTCAGCTTGTGTGGGAGCAAAGGTTGCGCCGCTAACGGTATCTTGTAAATGCAGTATTTCCGCCATGCTTACCCCGGAATCACTCGTGTTCCTGTTTCACCTTGCACCGCCCGCAACAAGTTCTGAGGATCGGTGATGATCGCCAACGGACCCCCGTTTTGGATGAAGTCCACGCACGCCTCAACTTTAGGGAGCATGCTACCGGGCTTGAAGTGCCCCTCCCCCATATACTGACGCGCTTCTCGTAAAGTCATGGATGCTAGGGTGCGTTGCTCTGGCGTATTGAAGTTCAACGCCACTTGTTCCACCCCGGTTGAGATTAAGAAAATATCGGCGCGCAACATTTGTGCCAACACACTAGAGGCTAGGTCTTTATCAATGACCGCTTCTAATCCGCGTAAACTACCCAACTCATTACGCATGACTGGCACGCCCCCGCCTCCACACGCAACCACGATATATCCCTGCATCATCAAGTCATGAATTGGAATGAACTCATGAATCTTGCGCGGTTTAGGGGAGGGTACGACTCTGCGCCAACCACGTCCCGCATCTTCCACCACAGGAAGCCCCTGCTCTTTCAGCTTCGTCGCTTCGGCTTCGCTCATGAATCCACCAATAGGCTTGGTGGGCTTTTGAAAAGCAGGATCGTTCGGATCAACCTCGACCTGTGTGACCATCGTAATGACCGTGCGAGCAATTCCCAACCGACGAATGGAATTATCCAACGCCTGCTGAATCATATAACCGATGCTCCCTTGCGTGTCTGCCACAACCAAATCTAAGGGCACGCTATGGATACCACTGTGCTTAGTGGCGATTTCACTCCGTTGCAAGATATAGCCAACTTGAGGACCGTTGCCATGTGTGACAACCACACGATAACCTGCCGCAACCAATTTAGCGATCTCATCTGTTGTAGACCGTACAGCATCCCATTGGCGGTTAACGGTGGGTTCTTTCGGGTTTTGAATTAATGAGTTGCCCCCAATGGCAACCACGATCACTTTTCCGTCCATGTGTCTTCAAATCCTATTTCACTGAGGGAAGTTGGTCATTCATAAAAAGAAAATCAGGTTCACTTTTAAGTTATTAGGCGAAGTACAACAGCTACAAAAGCTGCCTCTCACCTGTTGATAACCCCGCAGAGGCACACACATGATGAGAGGGCAAGCACTCATCTGGATTTAGTTCATGGTCAAAGCCATCGCTGCCTTTTGAACATGCAAACGGTTTTCTGCTTCGTCATAGACTATGCTTTGAGGTCCGTCGATGACCGAATCGGTCACTTCAATATTGCGGTCTGCGGGCAAGCAGTGCATGTAAACAGCATGCTCATTTGCCAATGCCATCCGACGATCATCCGTGATCCAGTCCGTATATTTACGCCCAATCTCAGCGGATTCCGCATTGTTGGTGGTGGTCAACAACGCACCCCAGCTCTTGGGGTAGACGATGTCCGCGCCCTTGAAGCCATCATCGAAATTATCACCAATCTCAAACGATCCACCGCTACGGCGGGCGTTTTCGCGTGCTTGATCTTCGATGTCGGGCATGAGTTTATACTCTGCTGGACGGGTTAAGCGGACATTCATCCCAAAGCGGGTCATCAACAGAATCAAACTTTGGGGTACAGAGATCGGCTTTTGGTAGCTGGATGCA
>CAIRDJ010000172.1 GCA_903877335.1 uncultured Chloroflexota bacterium
GCCACAAAGGGGTGAACTTGTTTCAGAAGTCGGATGCTATTCAACGTTTCAGCAATCGCACACAGTGGCTTTCTTACATCGCGCTTGCCACCAGTCTCTTGGCGTTGCTGATCGAGTTTCGCTTGGGCATCGGTAGTTGACAGGCGAAAAAAGAAGAGACCCGCCTCCCAAAACAAGCGTAACCCGTCAACAAAGTTGTCGGTGAAAAACGAGATAGAATCCACTCGCTAGGTGACGAGGAGCAACCATTCGCCGTCAAGCATTAGCTGTGCGCGTTACTTAGCCCTACCAACCCAACAAGCCAACGTGGACGAAGCAGCAGTCAAAACAAAAAGACCGATGAGTCACCGGTCTTTTTGTTTGGGGGGGGGGAATGGATCGGAAAATAGTGTGGGCAATACAGGACTCGAACCTATGACCTTTTCTACGTCAAAGAAACGCTCTGCCAACTGAGCTAATTGCCCGCGTGTTATCTCATCTTTAAGAGATTATACGCGGGCAATCGGATTATGCAAGTGAGTAGTTTTTAATAAACTCGTTTGTGCGAAGGCAATCCTGATTCCCGACCTTCCCAGACCCACCCACAACAGGCGCATCAGTCTGTAAGGCAACCCTTCTCTCCGCTCAGTCACAAACGATTGCCATTTCAGTCAGGCAGTTTCAACCCATGCCGAAAGGTTTGGGTACAAAATTCCCATTAATCCCCTGCATCACTTCGTGATATGCTTAAGGTAGTAACGAGTAAATATGTGAAAAGAATCGATGAATCAACCACAACGCCCCGACCCTTTGGCCATCTTGAAAGAATGGCAAACTCAACTGGAAAAGTTTTCAATTGAGCCATTTGACATTGAAGAATTTGGAGAGAACGTCGCCCAGATCATGTCCCAAATGGGAATTGGGCATGACGCTGATTTGCACACGCAATTCTTTGAGGTTCCGCTTCGCCCTGTAGAGAAGGCGCACATTCGGCTTGATCCCTCCGTCGGGCATGTCAAGATCAGCGCGTTGCCCCCCACCAGTCGCAACTTGTTGTATGCGGAAGTGTGTACGATTGGACGTGCAGAAGTGCTTTCCAGCACCGACCACCAAGCGACGACCCTCCAATTACGCCAACGGCGCACACAGTACGTCGATATTTTACAACCTGTGAAGGACGTGGTGGATACCGTTGCCCATAATCATGAACTGATGTGGAACATTCAACTTTCCCCCCACCTACCGCTCATCCTCGATATTCGCGCCGGGTTCACCCTTGATCTGCTTGATCTGCAAGGGTTGAACATTGCCAAGCTGTTGCTGGATTGTGGAAGCGGAGCAACCACCCTCACCTTTCCTAGTTCCACCACCGAAGCGCACATCAAGAGCGGAATGGGACAAACCACGCTCCACCTGCCGAATAAAGCACGGGTTACGCTGGTGATGGAGAATGGCGCAGGTTTGACAGAAATCTTCTGCCAGCGCGCAAGCCTGTCCGCTCACATCAGGGGCGGCGTGGGCAATTGTGAAGTCACCCTCCCGCTTGAACATCCCTTCCGCGTTCAAGGGGAGAGTGGCTTGGGGAATATCATCGTGCCCGACCGTGTGAACCCGCTCATGCTAGAAACAGACTTCATCAGTGAGAGTGGCACATGGAAAACCCACGACTTCGAGCAAGCCTTCAATAAAGTCGATCTTCGTTTTGATGGTGGGGTGGGTTCCTTGATTGTGCGTGAGGCAAGCACGAATGCCTAAGACCACGGTTGCGTTGTTGGGGGACGCGACTTGGGGGGATGGATGGGGCGTACCTGAGGGTTGGGAGTGGGCACGCTATGATGGACAGCGCGACTGGGTGAGCTGGTTGGTGCAGCAGCAACCCGCCTTGATTGTCATCCAAGATTCCCCAAAGGCATCCCACTGGGTGCATCGCACGCGCACCAACAACGCCACCCGTCGCATGCCCATCCTCTACCTGTGCCCTGCACTCCCCCCCACGCCCATGGAGGGTGCCACCGCCACCGTCACGCTGGCGGACTTCTTGACCGATCCGCCGAGTTTTTTGAGGCGGGTTGCCCACGTCCCCAGCACGGAATTCGTGGAGCAACTGGCGTGTGAATGTGGCGAGCCACTCCCCTTGCTGGCGCAGCAAGCAATCCAGCAATTCAATCAGCGCGAGTTCTACCAACAGCACGATTCCCTAGAAGCGTTGTGGATGGAAACCTCCACCCCCGTGCGCGATCTATACCGCGCGATTCTACAAGTGGGGATTGCCTATTATCAAATTGAGCGGGGCAACCATGCCGGCGCGTTGAAAATGCTGTGGCGATCTAAACAGTGGTTAGCAATTTTGCCCGATGTGTGTCAAGGGGTGGATGTGGCACGCTTGCGTCAAGATGCCCAAGCAGTAGAAGATGCCGTATTGGCGTTGTCCTCGCACGAGATGGCATTTTTCGATGATCGCCTGTTGCGCCCTGTGATGCTTGTCGCCGACCATCAACCTTAAATTTGACTAAAAATTACAGTTAGATCACATTTTTCTTACAATGCCTATGTTATATTGCATACATTAGCTCTGCTTGGATGAGTTTCTGTTGGTTGTTGAAACGGAGAGAAATTAGCATGTTGAAACGCTTAGGGTGGTTGTTGTTGGCGATGCTGTTGTTGGGCATCGGTTTCGTATTTGGGTCATTTTCACCCCGTACTGTGACGGCGCAAGATCAATTTCTCACCCAGTATGAGAGCATCTTCGCCGATGTTTACGCACGGGTTGCGCCGTCCGTGGTTTCGATCACGGTTCTAGGCGAAGTGAGCGAAGACCTCGATCAGTCATTTGCAGCGGGTGGCACAGGGTTTGTGTATGACCAACAAGGGCGCATCTTGACCAATGCCCATGTCGTGGCAGATGCAACCGAAATTGGGGTGTATTTCTTCGATGGCACCGTGGCACGCGCCGAAGTAATCGGGCGCGACCTCGACAGCGATATTGCCGTCATTCAAGTCAAGGGGGTTCCACAAGAACGCCTATTCCCGGTGACGTTGGGCAACTCTGATAACTTGGTGGTCGGGCAAGCGGTCTTGGCAATCGGCAGTCCATTTGGCGAAGACTGGACGCTCACCAGTGGGATCATCAGCGCGGTCAACCGCAGCATTCGCGGTTTGTCCACCTTCTCCACAGGGGCGGTCATTCAAACCGATGCTGCCATTAACCCTGGCAACAGCGGGGGTCCGCTGCTCAATTTGTACGGGGAAGTAATCGGGGTCAATTCGCAAATTGTCAGTGCCAGTCGTAGCAGTTCTGGCATTGGGTTTGCTGTGCCCTCCACGCTGGTTCAGCGCGTGGTGACGGAACTCATCGAAACGGGGAAGGTCAACTATAGCTACTTGGGCATCAGCGGGGGCGACATCTCCCTCGCGTTGGTAGAAGAGTATGACATCCCCAACAACCTACAGGGGGCAGTCGTGTTAGAGGTGGTGCCGGGCGCACCCGCTGCACAAGGTGGCTTGCGCAACCCCACTCAAAGGAGCGTAGACATCATCACCGCCATCAACAACAGTCCCATCGAAGATATGGACAGCTTGCTGGCATACCTAGCAAACAACACTCGCCCCAATGACAGCGTTGTGGCGTCTGTCTACCGCAACGGCGAAACCATGAACCTCACGATTGTGGTTGGTTCGCGCCCCTCCAACCGCGAATAAGCGCGTTGAGCGGCATGCGGTTCCCCCACGTTCACCAACCAAGCAGGTTGATGCGCGTGGGGGCTTCACAATAAGCGACCGCATAAACTACGGGAAGAGCGGACAAGCCGTCATCTGCACCACGGTGTCCGAGCGAAGCCATCCGTTAATGGTGGCGGAGCTTTCGATGGTCGCGCTCACGTTGAACCAAATTGAACCACCTGCATCGCGCTGTTGTTCCAAGACATCTGCAGCAACCCCAACTGGCAACGTCCCAATTCGCGTACTGTTCACATCTGGGCGCGTGCGCACGTTGATTGCCCCTTGCCCCATTTCGACAAACACGCGACACAGGAATGGGGGCGTGGGCGTGATGGTGGGCGTGACGGTGGGGGTGAAAGTGGTGGTCGCGGTGGCGGTCGTGGTGGGGGTAAAAGTTGCCGTGAGCGTGGGTGTGTGGGTGGGCGTGCTCGTGTGGGTGGGGGTCAATGACGGCGTTGGCGTGTACGAAGGCGTGACAGTCAACGAGGGGGTGATCGTTGGCGTGAACGTCAGCGTGGCGGTGGGTGTGATGCTGGGGGTGAAGGTGGCGGTAGGAGTAAACGTGTTCGTAGGGGTGGCAGTGGGGGCAGGATTCACAATGGGACCCCAAATTGGTTGCAGTGCCAAGACGATCACGCCCATCACCACGATGCCAGAGATCACAATCGTGAGCGTGGTCAACATGCGATTGCGTCGCATCACCCTCAAGGCGGATTGAATGCGCTGGATTTCGGGTCTACGCCCCAGCAGGTGGAAGGGATCATCCTTGACAAGCGCGAGATACGTTTCAACATCGCCGATGGTGCCGGTGTTCAGCGCGTACTCGGCACGCTCGAGATAGCGATTGAGCAATTCACTTAACGCCACGCGAAAGCGTTCATCTTGGGCATAGTCCGTCAAGCCACTTAAAATCGAACGCGCTTGCGAAAGGTCGCTTTCGGTATTTTGGGCGATCAAATTGCTGGCTCGTTCCACGCTTTGGCGCACACGCTCAAATTCCCCACTGTTGCCCCGCGCTTGTAACAACATTTCGGATAAGGTGGTATCAGATGGATCGAGCTTGACGGCGGTTTCTAACAAGCGCAACGCCTGCATGTTGAGGGTAAGGCGTTCCTCCACGATGAGTGAGTTTTGGGCGCGCGCAAGGGTTGCCTGCGCTTGGTCGGTCAGCTGGGTTTTGATCCCTTTGAGGCGGTTGTGAGCATCTTGGTAGAGTTGGAGGATGCGCCCACTGTTGGGCAAAAGCTGGCGCACCCGCGCCAACATAGACAAGATATTTTGGAGCTGGGTAGTTTGGTCATCCAACGTCCCCCCCAACATGCTCAGTTGCACCGCGATCTTCTCGGTCTCATTTTGCACGCGCCGCACCGTTTCAATGCGGTCTTCCGCTTGGGGATCATTGGGCACCACGCGCAACGCCCCCTCATATTTGCGGATAGCTTCTGCCCAGTTGTCAATGGTCATCAAGCGATCCCCCTCGTCAATCATTTGGCGAGCAAGGGCAAGGTCTTGAATTTCTAACAGGGCACTCTCGGCATCCTTCCAGTTGCGAATGCCATCGCGCTCGGCGAGGTCTCGCGCTTCGCGGTAAAGCCGTTCAGCATCTTCATAATTCCCCGCGCGCACCAAGGAGTTAGCACGGTTATAGGAGACCCGCGCATCGAACGGAATGCGATGGTCGGGCACCACGCCACGGATTAAATTGTCCTCAGACTTGGCGCGATAATCTAAGGCAGCGGCGTTATTGGGGGCGAGGGTGAGCAGGCGGTTGGCAACGTCGATCGTCTCTTGATAGGCACCCGCGTAGTATTGCTGCGTAAGCTCCGCCATGAGAGCCTCTACATCAGAGGTCGGTGTGGGGGGCGTGGGGCGGTTAACGGGGGTTGGCGGAGTAGTAGGCTTCCCTCCTCCGATGTACGCGCTATAGTCGGTTTGCAAGGCAGAAGGCGTGGGGGACGGGGTGGCGGTGGCACGCGCAGGCGACGGAGGGGAGACCGGCGCAACAGGGGCACTCACACCATAGCGTGTGAACAGGTCGCGCACTCGTTGTGCCACCATTTGCGACTGTTGGGCGGCGTTGTTTGCCAGTTGAATTGCCTCCGCGTTGTTGGGTTGCAGGGCAAAAACTTCAGCGAGAATATCCAACGCCTCATCCAAATCGTCGTCATCCCCAGCAATCTCTATGCGAATGCGTGCGCGTTTGACCAAGGCGCGGAGCGTGGCATCTTCTTCGGAAGGGGCGGGTTTGGGCGCGGGGGCAAAAGCCCCCGACGAACGACGAGCGAGGTCTGCAAACAGGGCTTGTGCCTCGTTTTCTTGTGGGGTATTTTTAGCATCCACCAGCAACGCACGTGCCAGTTGCTCAAGTTGCTTGAGCCAATCAGGGGATACATCGAAGGGTAAAGACTGTATCCGATGACGAAGTTCATCAATACGACGCTGTAGATCTGACATGGTTTTTACCTTTTCTGTGTACACCGTGATGACTGCTCAAAATTACCGCATTCAGTCCATTCAAACAAGTCTTTGACGCATTCTACCTAAATGTCTACAATTAGGGGCATACGATATGGAGTTTGACACGATGCTACCCATCGCACCGATTATTCCGTCCCACAAGATTCTGTTAACCTACGGAGTTTCGTCTGATGTTGGCACAGAGTATTATCAATACATCATCAGCGTGTTCTTCCCGACGCTGGCAGAACTGGAGCTATACGTCACCCAGGCGTGGCATATTGCGTATGGAGACTACCCTAATCGCCAGATTGTAATTGTGTGTGAAAGCCTGCTTCCCCTAAAACGGGCCCAAGCCAGCGGGAAATGGGGCCAACTTGAGACGCAATTGCTGGATTATGTCGAGCACTACAGCATGAAGGTTGTGCCTTTTCGGCAGGGGTTTCAATTCTAACCCATGATTCGTCTAACCGTCGTGCTACCTTACATTCCGTACATGCTAGGGGTTGCGTTTGCCATTAGCAGTCTATTTCTGGTGGTTGCCCTCTACTCCCTGAGCATCCAACGCCGTATCAAGCCATGGAGGCAACGCCACGACAGTGGGTTGCTTGGGCAACGTCTGCTCATCCCCAGTTTGGTTAGCATGGCAACGGTGCTGGTCATTGCGCTTTTGGGGTGGATCGTGATCCGCTTGTTGCATTGGGAGGCTTACTTTTTCCCCGCAACGGATCCGTATGGATTGCATGGGATTGCCTATTTGCCCCAAGAAGTTGGCGAGGTTAGCCTTGCAGAGGCACAAATTGTTGGGGTTTCCTACTCACCCATTGCCACCCGTACCGACCTTGAGCAACTCACCCTCACGCATAGGCAGGGCGCACCGTTGTATGTCACCCTGCTGGTGACAACGCACATCTCCACGCTGAACTTGCGCCTCGACTTAATCTATAACGATGCCCCCCTTCCTGTCACCGCTGCGATTGGGGCAAAAATCCCCGATGTGGTGATCTTGCAAATTGTGACTGAACCCGGTTTTGAAGTCGGAAATTACACCATGATGCTCTACCATGAAGATACTCTGCTGGACACCATCGAGTTAAGCATTGTTGA
>CAIRDJ010000173.1 GCA_903877335.1 uncultured Chloroflexota bacterium
AAGAGGATGACCCCAACCACTTTGACCCCAACTACTTCGGCAAGGGGTATTCGTGGCAATTGCCTGACCTCGAAACGTCAGAGCTTGCCTATCGTTTAGCACGCCACACTTTTGAGAAGCATGGGCGCACCATCTATGATGCCACCGTTGGCGGACATTTGACCCTCTTTCCAAAAGTGGAGTATGCCTCGCTCTTCAGATGAGGCAACTCCCCTTCTAGCCCAGTTGTTGACGGATAATCCAATCACACAAGGCGAGGTCGTCTTCGGTGTCAATATCAAAGCCAGCCCAATAGCCCATCTCGTATAACGCGATTTTACCGCCTAGTCGGCTTTGGTATTGCGCAAGGACGGATGGCTTTAAGATGTAGATCGAGCCGCTTTCGGCATATTCGGGGATGAGGTCTTGGCGACGCGGACGATGGCGCGGGTCATAGTTCATGGGCAATCCTGCCTCATGGGCATCCTTGCGCCACACGAAGCGGTGATGGGCAATCACCGAGAGGAGTGAATCCGCTTCTTGTTGTAGCATTAGCTCTAGCGCGTGGTCAATATCGGTGGGCTTGCGCACAGGGGAAGTCGCCTGCAGGAAAACCACCAGATCAGGTGTATACCCCTCATTGGCGTGGAGTGTCTCCAAGACGTGAATCAATGCCGATTCCGATGATGCGGTATCCCCCGACAATTCGGCAGGGCGATCAACCACCTCCGCGCCATACGCCTGCGCCACTTGGGCAATTTGGGAATCATCGGTAGAAACCACAACGCGCGTCACCGAGCGAGCATGACGGGCATGTTCAATGCTGTGTGCCAAAAGCGGTTTGCCCGCCACCAAGCGTATATTCTTATGTGGAATCCCCTTAGACCCCCCACGTGCCGGGATAATCGCTAGGACTTCCATACTGACTTCACCATTTATAAACCTCTCTGATTGCATACAATCAGGTGCAGAATCCAACATAAGCGCAATAAGTTTCTCCATCATGAATTCTAAATCGGTCTCGAAACGTGTCAATGACGCTATCCACGCCCAATGGCTCCTGAACGAACGCGCCTCTCGAATTCGTGCAATTGAGCGTGCCGTCCGCCAAAGCGAGACCCACGGTTCTACAGTGTGTGCCCCAGTGGTGTTCGTCAACCCATCCGCACGCACGGATAGCGTTTCTGCTAACGCGCTGATCCAGTTGATAAGCCAGTGGGGGTTACGCTTGGGCGGGGTGCCCGTGCGGAACTTCACCTGCAAAAGTGGCATGTCGCGCTGTGCGGTTGGGGTAGCACAATACGGGGTGAACACGCCCCCCCCGTGTGCCGACTGCTGGAAAATCACGCAACAACTTCACCCCAACTGGCGTGATTTAGACACCTTCACCCCTGCCCCGTTGCCCACTAACGTCCCTGCCAACACGCTCGCCGAGTTGATAGTGTTCACGCATGGGCAACTTCCAGTGGGAGAAATGGCACTGCCAGCGGCGCGTTGGGCATTGCGTCGCTACAATCTACCTGATGATGAGACCACGCGCTCCCTCATGCGCCACCTGATTGCCAGTGGTATCCACTTCTATGAGTCCTTCAGTCGATATGTGCAACACGTCCAACCCCGCGCGGTGGTGGTGTTCAATGGGATTGCCTACCCTGAAGTGATTGCTCGCCGAGTTGCCCACGATCACGGCATCCGCGCTATCAGCTATGAGTTTGGGCATCGGCGTAACTCGGCATACTTCACAGATGGGATTGCCCCCGAACACAAGTTCACCATCCCCCCCACCTTCACCCTCAATGAGCATCGCACCGAGCGACTGGATGATAACCTAGCGCAACGCCTACAGGGAAACTTCTACATGGGTGGGGTCAAATACTATCGCGGTGAGGTGGTTCCCCTCCCTAGTGCGTTACAAGCACGCATGGCGCAAGCCAAGCAAGCGGTGGTGATTTTCCCTAATGTTGCCTTTGATACTAGTCAAGT
>CAIRDJ010000174.1 GCA_903877335.1 uncultured Chloroflexota bacterium
AATCCTCACGTTAGCGGCAAATGGTGGAAGCGTCGCTTGGGCAGGAGCATTGTTGTTGGCGTATTCGCTGGGCTTAGGCATTCCTTTCATCATCACGGCAGGCATGCTCGACAGTGCCAAAGGGGGACTCAAACGCCTGAACCGTTCGATGGGGACAATCAAATTCGTGAGCGGACTCTTCCTCATTGGAGTAGGGATGTTGGTTGCCACCAACCAACTCCAGCGGATCAGTGCGCTGGGGGCAACGGGCGAGTTGGGGGTGATCTCTTACAACTTGGAGGAATGTTTCACCCAAGCTGTGGCGGGACAGATTACCTTCTCTCAGATCGTGCCCTGCGTTTCTGGTGAAAACACGACAAACCCCTCTGTTGAACTCGAGGAGGCATCCAACCCTAGCGGACTGCTCACCATTGAAGAGGTGGCAGGGCAACCCAGCACGGTCAAAGCCTCGTCCGATGTACCGATTGGGATTCGAGTGGGCAATCAAGCTCCAAACTTCCGAACCTTCACCGAAACTGGAGAGACAGTTGAGCTATCGAACTTTCGCGGTCAGGTGATTGTCCTCAATTTCTGGGCGACGTGGTGCGGTCCGTGTCGCGTGGAGATGCCTGCCTTGGAAGAGGCGCATCGCACTCATGCCGATCAAGGCTTGGTGATCCTTGCCGTCAACAACCGTGAAACCGCCCAACAGATGGCAGACTTTCGCGCTCAAATGGGGCTAACTTTCCCGTTTGCTATGGACATTCGAGGGCGCATCCAAGAGCAATTCGGCATCTTAAACTATCCCAGCACCTACCTTATCGGTCGTGATGGGACAATTTTAGACGACCATGTGGGGGCATTAACCCTAGAACAAATCAACGACTTGATTGATGATGCTTTATAAATCAATCTTGATTTCATAGAGAGGGATTATGTCTAGCAATAGCCGAAGTTTTGCCACTCAGATGAACCGCTTCGTCTATCGGATGAGCCAGCACTGGGCATGGGTGGTGTTGATTCCGCTGGGCATTTTCACGTTGATGCCCTTTGTTGCCCCCACTTTAAGCTATGTTGGTTGGAATTCTGCCAGTCAAGCGGTTTACACGTTTTACAAGCCATTCTGTCACCAATTTGGCTTTCGGTCATTCTACCTTTTTGGGTTGCAATCGGTTTATCCACGCGCCAACACGGGCACTGCGCTGGTGACGTATGAGGACATCATCCTTGAAACCGCTCCATCCGACTTCGCCCACATCCAAAACCTCTATGCCGACTCGTCTAATGACAGCGATCTTATGGACTGGGCAAATCTACAATGGACAGCACGCGACCACATTGGCAACCCAACGATGGGATATAAAGTTGCCGTGTGTGAGCGCGACATCTCCATTTATGGGGCGTTATTTGTAGGCGGGGTGTTGTATGTGATCTTTCAAAAGCGCGTGCGCCCCTTGCCCATCTGGCTTTATATCTGGCTCGGATTGGGTCCAATTGCCATTGATGGCTTGAGCCAACTACTGAGCCTGCCCCCGTTTGAGTTTTGGGCAGTGCGCGAAACCTTGCCCATGTTCCGCGTTTTGACTGGGGCAACTTTCGGCTTCATGAATGCGTGGTTGGGCTTCCCCTATTTGAAGATGTCCTTCGATGAAACACGCTGGGAAATTGAGCATAAGTTCCGTCAAGCGGGCATCACCCTATGATGCCGCATTAACAAATTCGCCTTCGCTTAACACGGACTTGCGTCGCGTTCCATCAACAAATTACCGGCAAATTGCGTCTTCGTTGAAAAGATGGGGTACGAAAGATCATCGCACACAGCACTAAACCTCAATCTTGTATTCAAGATTCCCTTCAATGTCCACACGCGCCCGCACCATGTATCCGCGGCGATGGCGCGAAAGGATGACGGCGGGGCGGGTTGGGTCCAGCTCTAGTTTGCGTCGCAAGTTGCGCACGTGATTCCGAACCAAGGCGGCATCCCCCACGTTGCCGGGGTAACTCCACACTTCTGCTAGCAAGTTGCGGGTCGTCTGCCATTCGTTGGGGGTTTTGCACATGAAGTACAGAAGATTAAACTCAACCCGTGTCAGATCAACCTGGCGACCATCGACCAGCACCTTGGAAGTTACAGGGTTTAGCCGAATGTTGGGGATGCCCACCTCGCGCCGTACCCCCACGCGCCGTAGGTGAGCGCGAATGCGTGCGGTTAACTCGCGGGCGGCAAATGGTTTATGGATGTAATCATCTCCCCCCGCATTGAGCGCATCCGCCACATCGTCTGGCGAGCTTCCCGCTCCTGTTAAAAAAACAATGGGAATGTCGGAAAGTTGTGGTTGATTGCGCAACTCTCTACAAAGCATCAGTCCATTTTGATCCGGTAGGTTGATGTCTAGTAAGAAAAGATCAGGGGTACGCACTTCCAGCGCGTTCAATACGCCGCGCGCTGACGATGTTTTTATCACATCATGCCCCTCCTTTCGGAGCAACTTCTCCACCATACTGAGCATCACAGGCTCGTCATCCGCGACAAGGATGGTATACATTGACTTCACCTCCAATCAAATTCACATGCGGTGCTGGGATGCCTATAACGGGAATCCCACACCCTGAAACGGTTCAAGTTAACGTCCTCCGCAGATTTGGTTGAAGTTCGCCCACAGGTTGCAAAGGGATGCGCAAACCAAAACCAGCTCTCCTATTTGTGACTGTCCTGTGTAAAGTTAGTCAAACCACAACGGTTGGTTCGCCCTTTGGGCGAAGACAATCAAGTGGGTCAGGTGGAGAACGGGACGACACTTAGGGGAATGAAAAGCAGGCTTTGACCGACGCACAGCATCCACCAGTCGCGTCTTGGTTGTCAGGGTCGTTCGCAAACTTGGGTATGAAACCTTGCCAACTTCTTCGTACCACAATGACATTTCCGCATTTCCCATCAATGCTTTGCACGGGGTAGATTGAGTTGATAAGCCCCGCCCATACCCGCTGTCACTGCCACTCGGATCAAACGCCACAAAATGGCAACTAACCATTCTTGACATGGCAACCGGCGTTGCAGGGCATGTTGCAACATTCTGGCGAAAAGCGCGTCCTGTTTTACCGTATCATCCAGATGAAACAACATGCACCACCCGCTCACTGCTTCGGTTTAGCGGTGGGAGGGGCACTTAAGCGATTGCGTCGTTGTTCCATCTTTGATTCATCTTCATCGACGCTAGGCGCAGAGGGCGAGTTGGGGTGCGCTTTAGAATCGGGAGTGTGATCTTGCTGGGCAAGCATCTGATCAAGTTTGCTCACTTGTTCAATGAGAGAATCTGAAGCGGTGCGGTGTTCCTGCAACATCCGCTCAAGCGTGAACAGGCGATTTTCCGCTTCGGTGCGCTTCTGCTCAAATTGTGCTGTCGCCCGTTCGTCGCGCTGCTGCTTGGCTTGATGTGCGTCTGTTGTGGTTTGGTCGCGCGTTTGACGTGCTACCTGCAACTGTGATTCTAGGTCGCGCTCATATGCCAACGCATGTTGTATTTGTTGGCGCAACGCTTCGAGGTCTTTGGATACCTGCTTGCGCATTTCGAGATGGTTTAGGGTTTTAGCCGGTGCTTCTAGCAGATCATCCAAAACGCTGTTCATGCGCGAGCGCACCAGCATATTCAATTTATCGAATAAAGAAGACAAGATGAATCCTCACAAGTTGGTTGTACCGCGTTTTATCGATCGATGTTGTATGCTCATTAGACTTGTCACGAACTTGAACGTGCGTCTTCGTTTCACAGGATATTGCTTGCTACGATGGGAGTGGCAGCTTGCATGTCACCCCACCGCGCGAATTTTTGCTCCATCGAATGCGTTTACTCAAGCAGCAAACAGGGGATGAAAATTAAACTCGAGCACGCAACAGTTCTTGTAGAGTGTAGCATACAATCTGCAAAGTTGGGAAAAGTTTGCAAGAAATTCCCGTCGAATTGAACTTAAATCCATCACCCCCCCTCGCATCCTAAAAGGGTGTAAATATGAAAGCGACCGCCCTAGCATCCAAAAGGGAGCCATACAGCAAGCCTGAAGCAATATAGAAGTACGAGGTACTTCATCCGTGAATAGGGGGCAATTCAACGTGAGTGTTTTATTCGTCACGGTGGGGGTTAAGCGACTCAGTTTTGGGACGCTTAAAGAGCAGGCGCACCCATTGTTGAGGCAGCATGTCTTCTTTGATGAGTTCCCAACCGTCTGCCCCGTTTTCATTGAGGAACTGCGTATAGCTGTCTTGTACGGTGATTTGTGAAGCCCCACCTTGATTCAAGGCATATTCCACCGTTTCAATGTGATGTTGCCAGTTTTTCGTCACAATCTCACGGTATTCCCAAACTGTACGTGACGTTATTCGAGAGGGTACGGCTAATTCTTTAACATCGTCATCGTACTCAAACTCGATGGATTCAATATCTGCTGTGCCAAATACCACGTTCTCATTTTGCGCCTGCAAGATGTCATCGACGTTCTTCAACCAGCGTTGAGCGGTAGAACTTTCGGGGAGTTGCACCAAGATTTCTTTGGCAGCGGTGTATTGTTGCTTGACGATGTGTTGATAGGCTTGGTCAAGTAATGCTTTAGACATGATGCGATCCTTTCTATTTGTGCTTCATTATAACTGATCATATCGCTTACACAGGTTTCTGCGCAACCAGTCTGAAAAAATCCTTCACAAGGCAGCAGCAACAGGTTGAGGGCGCAAGCACACACCTACGACGGTGACCAACGACAGATCATGCTAAACGGTCTCAAGGGTCAAGATGCCCTGCATTTAGTTTGCCTCCGCCTCGCGCGCCAACACAATCGCTTGCTCATCTTGATAGTGAACGCGCCACCCATCATGTTTCGGGAGTTGTTGCCCGACTGGACTGTAGGCTTCCACAATGACCCAATCAATCTGGTATTGCGCAAGAAGCGCGAAGCCGTCATCAGACAGGGTGTAAATCGTCATGTAATCTTGCAACAGTTCATCCCCGTATAAATCGGTGCGTCCATCAACGAAAACGGGATGATCGGGCAAGAACCATGTGAGATAGCCACCCCAGTTGTAGCTATTGAACATCTTCCCCGCCAGCGGATGCTCATGCAGATAAGCGGTTGCCCGTTGCGGAAAGTGCAATTCGTGTGCGGGTTGAAGGGTGGTGGGGGCACTCACATGTAAACACTTCAAACTTACCCCAAGCAATACTCCCGCCAATAACACGAGGTTCACAACTCCCCCCACCGTGCTGGTGCGCGTTTTGGGGAGCAACCGAACACCCCCGTGCTCTAAGATCGCCTGCACGTGCTCACTGAGCATGGGTAAAACCGCGACCGCAAACAGCGCAATGTTGCGCCCCGCCGACAAAGCAAGATAGCCCGTCCCACAAAATAGCAAGCCATCCACCCAACGCATACGGCGCGTAGTGCTACCCAGCAAAACCACGCTCCCCAACAGCAGGGCGACAAACGGCAACACTTCGGGTCGTTTGAAATTGGGGGATTGCCACTCTTGAATGTGTTGATGCAGGGTTTGGATTCCCACCGTTTGGAATGGAATGAGCAGAATGCGATACGTATAAGGATTGAGCAAGGTTGCCAGCACCATCCAACACCCCACAACCATGAGGCTACGCATGCCCTTCCAACCTAAAACCGCTTCCCCACCCCGATTGAACAACCATGCCAACCCCTCCGCGACGATAAACGCGCCCACCAAGATGAAACCGATGGCATAGCCACCGTGCAAATTCACCCACGCCACCATCAACACAGGCAACCAGACCAACCCGTTGAATTGTTGGCGTTTGTATCCATATAGGATATACAAGTAAACGGCACTCAACATGAAGGAGAACATCTGTGGGCGAGGCGACCAAAACACCGCGGCGGCGGATGCTCCCAGCACCAGCAAGAAGGCGCGGGCATACACCGTCCCCACGCACGCACGATAGACAAACATCATCCCCAATGTGGCAAATGTTGCCGTCAATAGCGACAACCCACTTTCTCCGACAAGGCGATACACCCCATACAAGATGACCTGTGCCCCCCACGAGTGATTCACCCACTCTGCCCCGTTGCGTGTAGAGGAGAGGGTATCGCGGTAGATGAAACCCTGTGTGAGGGTGGTTGCCCCGCTTCGCAAATGCCACCAAACATCTGTATCCATCATCACGCGGAATGCCATGGCAAAGATCAGCGCGAACAAACTGATGCGCGTGATGCGTTCAACGGTCACACGTTTTAACAAGTGCGCTTTCCTACTCTTCAACGGTATGGCATGATGGTAACGAAAATCAGCTAACCGTCCAAATTTTAGGTGGCTCAAAGGCTACGTCCCTATCAGGTCACTGGGCAGGCATCATCCAGATCGTTCCAAGTACCCCCCCCACGCCCACACCTTTGACAGAACGCTCTGCACGGCAGATCAACCACGCCTACACGCTCACCGTGGGGTAGGTTCCCAAGCATGCCACCACCTATCCCCTGCGTAAAAACAGGGTGAAGTGTAAATGGGTCAAGTTGATCGTTTGGTCGGAAAAGCGATGCACCATGTGCTTTCCCTAACCGGCTAGACCGGTTATAATCAAATGATCGTAGTTTAGCTATCGAGATGGTTTCGCCAAACATTTATCATGCCTGACATACATGTTCTATACGAACTTCAGCAAATTGACCAACGCATCCAGCAGTTACGCGCACGCCTTGATGAGGTACAGAAGCTGTTGGACAACGACACAGAAATTAAAACGCTTCAAGGTAAGGTAGATGCGCAAACTGCGCAAACTGCCCTTCTGAAAAAAAGGTTACGCGCCTTAGAAGCCGATCTGGAAGCACTACAGGAAAAAGTGACCGAGGTGGAGAGCATTTTATACGGTGGGGTCATCAACCACGCCAAAGTCTTGAAGGATCGTCAAACGGAGTTGAGCAATTTACAAAAGCGGTTGGCAGAAACAGAAGAAAAACTATGGCAAGGCATGATGGCATTAGAGGAAGCAGACGCGGAACAGCGTGCCATCGCGACTCAATTTGATCAATTGATCGAACATAAGAAACGAGAACATGAGCATCTCTTCGCAGAGCAACGTCAGGCGCATGCCAAAATCGCCCAGCTTCAAGCAGAGCGACTGCCTTTGAGTCAGCAATTGCAACCCGCCACCTTAAAACTATATGAAACCTTGCGCTCTCGCTTTAAGGGGGCAATTGTGGTCAAGTTGCAGGCTCCGTCAACATGTGGCTTTTGCGGGGTAGAACAAAGCAGAATCGTTGAAAATGAGGTTCGTCGTGGTATCGGTATCAATCAGTGTAGTAATTGCCAACGTATTTTAATGGGCTAATGTCGCCCACGCCTTTAGTCTACGTGCAGGCTACCGGTCATTTTTTTAGATGGCGTTTTTTACTCTTCACTTGCGCTTCTCTCGCCGTGCGCAAACCCGTTCATGAGCGGAAAGCGACACTTCAAACCCCAGCATCGGTCTCGTTGGGTAAAGTTTCATACTCTGCCTCACAACGAATCAGACTATCAAAGGTGGTGTGAAAGAGGGCTCGCTGGGTATTGACACGCAAGACGATGCGATAGCCGACATATTCCCCCTCGCTGTAGCGTTGATTGGGTAACGGGCAACCTAGGCTAGAATCTGACCATGTATAAGCGCGAAGCTCTTCTAACTCGATGATTGCTGAGGGAGGCAGTTCATCCCGTAACTGTGCCTTCGCCAGCTCGATGAACTCTTCAGCAACAGGATCGTTCAAGACTAAGCCGTATTTTTCACCGCGCAGGGGCTGTTGGTCTTCACATCGTTTGGGGTTTCCGCCGTTGGCTTGGTGCAAGATGTAGGTTTGTGCCGCTGCCCTCAGTACGATCCGAAAGCCCTCGATTGGCACAGGGGTGACAAAATCCCGCGTGCTCCCCCCGCACCCCAAGTCTGCGCTATACCAAATCACGCGCGAGAACTCTAATACGGTGAATTGGTCAATCGACCCTCCCCATGTTCTGGAGGCATAGTCGATCATGCTCAGGGCTTGGGCAACCCTGCTTGCAGATTCGACATCGATGACAATCCGTTGACCCGTCGATAAATCGGCAGGAAGCACAAGACCACTACTGGGGGCAGGACTTGAAGGCGGCGTAGGAGGAAGTGGCGTGAAGATGGGCGTAGCGGGAATGAGCGTGGTGGTAGGGAGGGGGGGTGGCTCTACGCTTGGAACACATGCACCCAAGATCAAACTCCCCCATAGTACCCACCCACACACCGCTTTCATCGGTCTAGGATTGCCCGTAAAACAAGACATGAATTGGCTTGGCATCAAGCTCTTCGCTGGTGACATTCGTTTTTCGCCTTTCGGCACCTACTGTGATCTTGAGACGGATTAGCATTTACCTGGAAACAATTCAACATCAGAGCGAATGGCGAATGGCTTGCCATCCAATACCATGTGGGCCATGCCACCAAGTGCCCACACAAAATATCCTCTTTAAGCCAAGTGCGACTTTTCAGCACTTTGCCCCAACCTGAGATAAGTCACCCTCGTCTATCTGGTGCACGCCAGCGTCTAGGTTCGGTCATGCACACACAATCGCCCCAGAGGGTTAGCGTTGGCTAAGGACAAACTGTCTGGAAGCATATCCCATTCATCAGCGGGTTAGCACGGGCGCACAAACCCGCACGCACGTCACCTCCACCTGCCCTGCCCATTAAAATAGCAACCGTTCGATGACGCTGATTAAGAGCAAAACAATCAACGGGCTAAAGTCCATGCCAGCAGTGGGTGGTAAAGCATTGCGCACGGGTGCAAGCACGGGTTCGGTGATGTCATAGATGAAGGTCATGGCTTGGTTGAGAAAGTTGTTAGAGCGGTCAATGTTGATCCAGCTAGACAACACGCGAATGATGATCGCAAAGCTGTAAAGTTGCAATATGACTGCAATGATAGATGTCATGTTGTTATCTCTCCTTAGATTTGTATAGGTGTTGTGCGACTGCATACGTCAATCATGACGTGGTTTAGGGCTGACGTTCGCCAAAGATCGCTCTTCCAACGCGCACCATCGTTGCCCCAGCTTCAATGGCGATGGGGTAATCATCGGTCATCCCCATGCTTAGATGGGGTAACGCCACTCCACTCCACACTTCAACTTGTTGACGGAAGTCCGCTAGGTTAAAAAAGATACGACGGAGTTGTTCTTCCGTTGCACCAAAGGGAGCCATCGTCATCAGTCCAACATAGTGTACGTTTGGATGGCTAAAAAGTTGCGAAAGCTCGGCTTGCAATTGGGTAGCGCGTTGGGGTTGATGTTGCCAATCGTAGGCTTCGAACCCGCTTTTGCTTGCCTCTCCCGAAATATTGACTTGGATGAGCAATTGGGGTGGGTGCGTTGCCCCCTTAGCCAGCTCATTCAACTTGTTTGCCAGCTTCATGCTGTCCACCGAATGAACCGTCGGGAACATGGCGACCACTTCTTTCGCCTTGCGGCTTTGTATGTGACCGATGAAATGCCAATGCAAATCCTGAACGTCCCCCAACGACTGCTGAACAGCAGGGACTTTGTGCTGGCACTCTTCCATGCGGTTCTCGCCAAAGTGTCGCAAGCCCGCGCGATATGCCTCGACCAGGACATCGGGCGGTTGCGTCTTGCTCACCCCCACCAGGGTTACGCTGTCAGGGTGACGGTGTGCTTTGGCGCAGGCACGCGCAATTTGATCTTGCACCTGCTCGAAACGTTCTTTCAAGTTCATAGTGAAATCACTCCGGCAAACCGCCCCGTTTTGCCTTGCTCGGCACGATGTGAATAGAATTCATCGGTATGGCACGCGGTACAAATTCCTGCAACCTCGACATGGTTGACCCCACTACGGCGGAGGTCAAGTTCGTTAGCAGCCCAAAGGTTTAAGTACGCGCTGTAGTCCCAAGCATCATACGAAACCAATCCCTCCAACGTTCCAAAATGCGCCCGAACAGCTTCCACCACTTCGTCCCCGACTTGATAATGATCGGGTCCGATGCTGGGTCCGATGGCGGCTCGGATTTGATGAGGCACACAACCGTAGGTCTCCACCATGAGACGGATCATCTGCCCGCCAATCCCCTGTACCGTACCGCGCCATCCAGCATGGGCAATGCCGATCACGCGCTGAATCGGGTCATAAAAAAATAGGGGGGTACAGTCGGCAAAGCGCATCACCAACGGGGTGTTGGGGTGCGCTGTCACCATGCCATCCGCCCTAGCGATCCAGTGTCGCCCTTCGGCAGGTTGATCCACAACAATGCAATCCTTGCTATGGACTTGCCAAACCGAGCACGCGCGCTCAACCTGTAAATCAAGTGACGCGAAGAGGCGACGGTAATTTTCAGCTACTGCCCCTTCTTCATCCCCCACGTTCCCGCCGAGATTGAGACTATGCAGGTGCGCTTGGCTCATTCCGCCCAAGCGTGTAAACACACCATGCCGAAGCTCGGCGAAGGTTTCAAACGCATAGTAGCGTAAAGATGCGCGAGTATGGGCTATCATCAAGCAACTCCATCACACAACCATAACTTTAGCACAACGTGCCGTGTTCTTTGGCACGGCATCGCAATTGAATGTATACTATACCATGTGGATCTATCAAAAATGAGCGCGGACACATTACGGCTATAGTGCCCAAAACGCCCTGCCATTTTTGGTGACCAACAGACTTTCAGGAACGGTTTAATCACAAGCCACAAGTTGAATCTAGTCCAAGGGGAAGGTGACCTACGGTTGAGCTATCCTGCACCATTTCAACTCAAGCACGGTTCGAGCGTGTGAGTATTGCATCTGTTAGCATCAATCGACGGCTCAAAACAATTCATGAAGCCCTCACACACAAGTCTCGACCAACCCCGCCCAGACGGGGCATTCAATTGGGAGTCCTTCACGCGCTATTGGCTAGATGTTGTTTTTCCCCCGCGCTGTGCCAACTGCGGGCGACTGGACACAACCCTATGTGTCACCTGCCAAACCCGTTTAGATGCCCTTCCCCTAAAATATCTGGAGCGTATGCTCCCCCCATTTACTGGCTTGATCTCAACCGAAAGCCACCGCGCCCCAATTTTGCGGCGGCTCATTCATTCGCTCAAGTATGACAACATGCCCCACCTCGCCCAACCGCTTGGAATCCGCATGGCAACCGCCCTACAACATTACGATTGGGAGCTTGATTTGGTGATTTCTGTCCCTTTACACCCCCACCGCCAACGTGAAAGAGGGTATAATCAAAGTGCAGAGCTTGCAAAGGTAGTGAGCGAAGTGCTCGGTCTTCGTGAATTATCATCTGCCCTCCAGCGCACGGTGAACACCCGTTCACAAGTGGGCTTGGGGCAACAACAACGCTTAGACAATGTGGCAGGTGCCTTTGATGCTGACCCGCTATCTTTAGCAGGAGCAAGGGTCTTACTCGTTGACGATGTACTGACCACTGGCGCGACCATGCAAGCCTGTGCTGAAGCAGTGATTGCTGCTGGTGTCCATAGCATTTATGGGGTAACAATCACCTCCGCTTCGTGAATGATGAACTTTTTTCTCACGAAAGGATTTAGGTATGAATCTCACCATTCATGGTCGCAACATCAAAGTATCGGACAAGATCGAGAATTACACCCGTAACAAGGTGGAACGGCTTGAACGCTACCTTCCCCACATCGCCCGCATTCATGTTGAACTTGCCAACACCCCCACCGCCAAACGTGATGAGGATCGTTTTGCCGCGCAAATCACCATCCAACATCGTCGCGGGGCAATTTTGCGTGCGGAGGAAAAACACACGGCAGACATTCACCATGCGATTGATGGCGCGGTAGAAAAACTCTATCGGCAAATTGAACGCTTCAAAAGCAAGCGTAGCCGTAAAGGACTCGAGAAGTTCTACGCCAGCTTAGAGGAATTGGAGATCGCAGAGGAAACACCAATCATGGAGGTTGAAGAGCCTGTTGTAGAGGCAACCGAACCGATCCAAGAGACGCTTGTCCTACGCCGTAAGACCGTTGCCTTAGAACCCTTGCATGAGCATGATGCCATTGAGCAGATGGAATTGTTGGGGCATGACTTCTTCATGTTCCTGAACGTCGATACCGGCTCGGTGAGTGTGGTTTATCGCCGTTCCGAACAGGGCTATGGCATTTTGATTCCTGAATAACCCCCTTCCTCACTTTGCGTGTTGGCGAGGGGTAGCCTCTCCTCGCCACAGTTTCGCTAGGTGTTGCATCTTCTTCCCCTCATACCACGCCATCAACACGCTTAAGTAGCCCCCCATCCAACCATCTCGATAGCCTTGCAGGGTGATGAATCGCCAGCGGAAATGATGTATGGGCATGGTCACAACTGACCATGCTTTGGGCTTTGTCCCTTGAGCAAATAGAATCTCTGCTTCATAGATGCTGTAACGCGCTTGCTTGGCGTGGAACAAGGCGAAGCTGTCATAGTTGAAATGGAGTAGATGGTGCTGTAGCGTTCCGAGCTCACCTGCCAACACAACGACTTCATGCACTGCTATAGTGGGGTCATAGTGCGAGGCACCCACCTTTAACAAGCGAGTTTGATAATCGGGATACCACCCCGTCGCCTTCATCTGATGCCCGACGATACGATTCCAACGCGGAATTCGATAGCCTGCTTCGCCCCCATCGCACTGAATCACCGCGTGAATTTCTTGTGCCAATTCAGGAGATACGCGCTCATCAGCATCAACAAACAGTACCCAGTCCGTTTGCCCTGCCACATGCTGTAGAGCATCATTCCGCTGTTGAGCATAGTTCACGAAACGATTTTGGACAACGTGCGCCCCCTGCTCCGTTGCCAGTTGAACGGTGGCATCGGTGCTAAAAGAATCGAACACCACCACGCGATCTGCAAAGGACAAGGATTGAATACACGCCTGAATATGCTTCTGTTCGTTAAAGGTCAGGATGATAGCTGTCAGCGTCATGGGGATTATCGGGCAAGTTCTAAGATGCGTTCATAGGTTTGGCGCAAACGCTCGGGAGTGGCGGATTGAATCTCACCCCGCGCCAAGCGTCGCAATTGGGCATGAATGCCAGCGCGAACAAGTGCTTTTGCCAGCGTGTATTTCCAAGCGGGGTAATGTTTGCGATACAAAATCAAGCGACTCTCCCACAAATATTGCTGGCTTTGTGCGCTCACTTGCACGGTGCTTTGTCCCCCAAAGTGCGTCACCAGTGCGCTTGGATCAGTGAGAATGGCGTAGCCTGCTTTGCGAATGCGCCATTCCCAATCCACCTCTTCGCAATAAACAAAGAATGCTTCATCCAATAAACCAATTCGCGTAATCACTTCTTGGCGCATCATCATGGTCGCGCCCAGCACGAAGTCCACTTCAAACGGTGCAGACTGCTCATACAGGGAACGGTCATAACGCCCATTAAAACGCCCTTCACGCAAGCGTCCCGCCGTAGGGAAGAACTCTGCCCAGATTTGGCGCAAGCCCGGAAAGTAAAACGCGCTATGCTGGAAGCTCCCATCTCCATAGACAAGCCTCGCTCCCACCACGCCATGTGCGGGATGTGCCCAAAGCGTCTTTAACAATTGGGCAGTAGACCCTTTGTGCACAACCGTATCCGGGTTCAACAGATAAACCGCTTTGGGGAGCAGGCTGGAATCCGCTTGGGGATCACCAAACCCTAACGCCCGTAGCGCGAGGTTGTTCCCCCCTGCAAACCCCAAGTTGGTAGGGCTAGGGTAGACAGTCACCATCGGGTAGCGTTCTCGGATAGCTTGTACTGTACCATCGGTAGAAGCACAATCCACCACGTGCACACCTGCCGAAACGCCACAATCTTCAAGGTCAATCAACAGGCTATTGATCGCCTCTAACACCAGTTGGCGTGTGTTCCATGTGACGATGATAACCGCGAGGTCTACTGCTGGCATCATGCTATTCACCAATGGTTCTACGGTTTAACCCGCCACTCAATTTTTGCTCTCGCAAGGTCATCAACGGGATTTCGCCCTATCCATTTCCATCATCGACGGTGTTTAATGCTTGTTGTGGATCAATCAATTCGATGCTACGCGCACCCACACGGGCATTTCGTACACTGACCGCCACATCTTCATGGATGAGTCCCGCCCAACAATTTTGAGGGTTACGCGCCGCAATCACATCGGTCATGCGAATCCCCCCCCACACAACCGCTCGCTCCCCTGCCGGCAGGTAGAAGTAGGTGTTGTCGGTGGCTTCGTCATACACGCTCTCTAAGACAGAAGCATCTCCGATAGCCCACCGCCACGGATAATCGCTGGTGGCGGTGTCGCAATCAATGCCAACACGCCACGCGCCCGATTCATCCAAATCACCGAAAACAGCAGCACGTTGATTTTGAGCGTACACGGTGCCGGGAGGGGCGCCATGTGTACGAATGGGAACATCACCATAGTTCTCAATCGTGAGCATGAACAGCAGAATATCCCCCACCTGCATGGTAATGTCATTCTGTGCGAACAGATCCGCGCTAGTCGGTTGGGGAACGGGTGCGCCATATTCGTCTGTATTGGAGATATACTCGTCACGGTCAGGAATGACCGCGAAAGCGACATCCGCCCCACTGGTTTGTGAAACAATTTCCGCGAAGGGCTTGCCACCCGTCACCAGCGAGAGTTCCGCCGTCCGCAACACCCGTTGCCCCACGGCATCTTGTGCCACCGCATACACCGTATACGTGCCATCTGGTGGAGGATTTGCGCCTGTGTCTACGCCGCCGTCATAATCGTAGGTGTAGCGACCTGCTTCTCCTTCGCGCGTTTCATCTTGGCGAGGTGGGATGAAAATTTGCACATCATCCGTTCCCACCAGGTAAACATCCAACGCCGCATCTTTTTCTAGCACCACGTTAAACTGAACGCGATCGTCAATCCCATCTTGATTGGGAGAAAACACCAGCGGAGAAACAGAGAAGACCGAAATATCGGGCAACTGTGCATCGGCATCTTCTAATGACAGCTTCCCCTCGATGGTTTGGGTTTCGTCACGGGTGGCATGAGACGCACTCAATACCCATGTGTAGTTCCCAATGGGCATCAGGCGACGGATCACCTCTCCCCCTGCCGTCTCGGATGGGTTCAAGTAACCGTCCACCACGCCACTAAACAGCCCCTCATAGACCCCTTTGGCGCGTGGTTCATCTTTGCGGAAAGCGAAAGATCGCCCGTCCTCATGGGTGAAAACAATGGAGACCAGCGCGTTATCAGACAGTTCATAGCGATACACCGCCAGATCATCAACCCCGTCTGCGTTGGGGGAAATGACCTCACGATCA
>CAIRDJ010000175.1 GCA_903877335.1 uncultured Chloroflexota bacterium
AGGTGCGTTGCTTCTGCCAAATCATCCAATTGGTGTAGCTTGCTGGCACCGATGATGGGGGCAACCACGCCTGGTTTGTGGAGCAACCAGGCTAACGCCACTTGCGACTGAGGCACGCCGCGCTGTTTCGCCACTTCCTCCACTTGGTCTACCACGCTCCAGTTGATGCTTGCCTCATATCCGCTGCGGTATTGATCGGTTTGAGAACGAAGCGTGGTATTGGCAAGACGTGGACGGGCGAGCGTCCCACGCGCCAAAGGACTCCAGGGGATTAAGCCCACGCCCATATCCAAGCATTGTGGGATCATCTCGCGCTCTTCTTCACGATAGAGCAAGTTGTAATGATTTTGCATGCTGATGAACCGTGTCCATCCGTGTAGGGTGGCGGTGTATTGTGCTTTGGCAAATTGCCAAGCGTGCATGCTGCTGGCACCGATGTAGCGCGCTTTGCCGGCTTTCACCACATCATGCAACGCCTCCATCGTCTCTTCGATGGGCGTGTGATAATCCCAACGGTGAATTTGATAGAGATCAACATAGTCGGTATTGAGGCGCCGCAACGACGCATCAATGCTGTCCATGATGTGCTTACGTGAAAGCCCGCCAGCATTAGGCTTATCTTTCATCTGAAAAAAGACCTTCGTTGCCAGAACGTACTCATCACGCGGGGCAACCTCTGCCAGCAACTTGCCGGTGATCTCTTCGCTTCTGCCCAGTGAATACATGTCTGCTGTATCAAAGAAGTTGATTCCGTGTTCAAAGGCGCGCACCACGAACGGGCGCGCTTCGTCCTCATCAAGCATCCACTCGCGCCAGGCGCGATCCCCATAGGTCATCATCCCCAAACAAATGCGAGAGACCTGTAAACCGCTTTTCCCAAGTCTTAAACTTTCCATCATTTATGCTCCTGCTAACGCTTCAAAAATTACATCTTCACGGCGGTCAATATGTAAGCCCTTGAGGGGTGAGGTGCGCCCATTCTCCACAAACGTCATCGCCACCAACCCTCTTAGAACGACGGTCAAAGTGGTGATGAAAAGGTTCATGGCTCGGTTGGTTACTCAACAGAGCATACCACGTCGGTTGACCAATTCGCCAATCTGTGGGGCGGTGAGTTGCCCTTGTCCTTGTTGTTCTGCGCGAAGATTATCATTGCCAAAACGTTCATCAGTGTGCCATCAGCAACCGCCATCGGCTATGATTGACCCTGTTCGGTGGAAACCCCCACCTCGCTTTGAGCAAAGCGGGGGCAGGTCGATGAATACGGTTTTATTCACCCACGCTGGCGATCACGGGCGTGACAGTGTGGGTGATGCTAAGCGTCGTGTTTGCGCTTTGTGCAACCACTTCAACGGGTAGCTCAACCGCAAACTGTTCGATGTAGCACAGCGATTCGTTGACCGCTTCACAGTAGTACAGGTCAAATTCACCCAAAATGACCCCCGTCCCTTGTGTGAACTCGGCAGAGACGCGCACTTCTGCAACGTCAAGGGGTTGAGTGGTGGCTTCGGCATCCAACTGTACGACCTCGCCATCTGATTGGAAACGCGCGACAGAGGGAGCAAGGTCGTTGATCTTGTAGCCTTCGGGCAAGGTGACAGTGAGGATGACTTCCCCCGTGCCCGCCTGAACTTGTTGGCTAGGTAGCACGATCGCATTGCTGTTGGCGGCAATGACGGTTGCTTGCCCGTTCATTTGGAGGGCTTCTGGGTTGCTAAAGCGTACCGTCTCCACCGTTCCGCTGGCGAGGTCAACCACGCGGATGGCGTGATTGTTGGTGTCGGCAACATATAACTTGCCGTCCGCATAATCTAAACCACCCGGCTCATAGAAGCGTGCCGTTGCCAAGTCTCCATCGGCATAGCCCGCTTGATCTGCGCTGAGGGTGGTGGTGACAAGGGTTGCCTGATCGACACGCTTGATCTTGCTGTTGTAGGTGTCCGCAATGTACAGCGTGCCGTGACCATCTCCCACCACATCTAGGGCGTGCTGTAAGCGATTTGTCCCTAGTTCGCCGTCAATGTCCCCAAAGTCGAAGAGGCTATTCTCGGTTGTTCCGCTCACCACCGCCACGCTATCCTCATTGAAGTCCGCCACGCGAATGGTGCTGGATTCACTGTCGGCAAAGTAAAGGCGGTCAGCTTCCCAGTACAATCCGCTGGGTTGTGCCAATTCTGAATCGGAAAGGGTGCGGTTTAGTTGTGCTTCGCGCCCGTTCCCAACGGCGAAGCTAAAGACTTCGTTTGCCAAGTCCAGCGTCCAAAGTTGATGTGTGCCTGCCATTGCCACGTATAGCACATTCTCAGCATCCCCAAACTCTAGGTCCCACGGGCTACGAATGTCTGTAGTGAGCGCGGGGAAGGTTGCGCCGCTAGGAAAACCACGCCCTTGTGTGCCCGTCCCGCCCACAGTGGTGACAGACGTGTCCGACAGATTCACAGCGCGGATGGCATGGTTGAAGGTGTCGGCAACGTATAAGACCTCGCCACGCAGAGCCATCCCTTGCGGTTTATAGAATTGGGCTACGGCGAAATCTCCATCCGCATAGCCAGCTTCCCCCGTGCCGATCACCTGTTGGACGGTGTAATCGTCTAGCGTGGCAACCACAATTCGATGATTCACGCTGTCCGCAATGAACAAGCGTCCGCCTTCGGCATCCACCAAAACCTTGCCCGGATAGTTGAGGGCACGGGCGGGGGCACTTTCTAGCTCGGCTTGAATGGGGGTGATGGGTTCACGGTTCAGCTCGCCTTGTGTGTCAAAATAGGCTACCATGCCACTAAGCACACGGTCGAATGCCTCATATGGGATTTCGCCTGATTGTACGGCGAGGATGTTCCCGCGTGGGTCAATCACGGCGAAGGTGGGCCAAGCGTTCACGCCGTAGGGTCGCCATGTATTCCAGACCGCAAAGGCGGAATCGTTGATGACAGGGTGGTGTATTTCGTAACGTTGGATGATCTGGCGGATATTTTCTGTGATGCCTTCGTTGTCAAACTTGGCAGAGTGAACGCCGATCACCACCAGTTCATGAGCGTATTCTGCTTCTAACCGCGCTAAGGTTGGGATCATGTGGATGCAGTTGATACAACCATACGTCCAAAAATCCAAAATGACCACTTTACCGCGCAAATCTTCTAGCGTGAGGGGTTGGCTCACGTTGAGCCAATCCAACCCAACAGGAAAATCAGGAGCAGGAAAGTTCTCGTTCCCGGCGGTGGGCACGCCGCTGTCGCCCTGTGCGAATACCCATGCTCCTGCACCCAAACCCAAGACAATGATCGCGATGAGGAAAACCCAAAAACGTTTTGACATAGCACTTCCTAACTGATGCGTTGAACACGTTAACAGACCCCTAGCGGGTGCGTGTTCTTACAAGCACGTGGTGAGAATGTTATGAGGGTTTTATCGAGAGGGATGGGAACTTCGTTCAGAGAAGTTCCCACTAGATCGGCTAACTGGGCAATCCATCAAACAGCGATTCTTTGGCATAGACCATGCCTACCACGCCGGGGCCGGTGTGGGCACCCACTATTGGAGTGACGTTCGTGATGGGCATGAAATGACAGTCGAGGCGTTGGCTCAATAGATCGTGTACCTCGGTTGCACCTTGGGGGTTGTCAGCATGGATGATTTGAATGCGGGCGCGTTGGTCTCCAATTTCTTGATGAATTTGTTCTACCTGTTGGGCAAGTGCCTTCTTCATGGTGCGAACGGTGCCAAGCTGATCGAGTTTACCCGTCTCATATTTCAATTGGATGATTGGCTTGATGTTCAAAAGCGAAGCGGCGAAGCCCTTGAGGTGGCTAACCCGCCCGCCATGCACCAGATACTTGAGCGTTTCGGGGCTGAAAATCAAGCGAATATGTTGTGCCAACTTGTCCACTAATGAGATAATTTCGTCACGAGACGCGCCTGCTTGAGCGGCTCTTCCTGCCGCCTCTACTAGCCAAGCCTCGCCTCCCGACACCAACTTGCTATCAATCACGGTGACGTTAATCCCCTGATCTTTGACCATCTCACCTGCCAGGCGAGCAGAATTATAGGTTCCGCTTAGTTGGGCAGAAATATGAATGGAGATGATCTCGGTGTCAAAACTCGCCTGCTCGGTGTAGACCGTTTGAAAGTCGCCCGGCGATGGTTGCGAGGTGGTGGGGAACTTGTCCGGATTATTCTTGAGCATGCGATAAAATTCATCTGATTGAATGTCCACGCCACCGCGATAGACCTTCTCGTCAAAGTTGATGACGAGCGGGACGATGTGAATCGGTAGCCCTGTAATTCGCTTGGGATCAATATCGATGCCATTGTCAGTAATAATGCGCACTTTTAGTGCCTCCATAAAAAACTCAGTTGATATTTGAAGGTATTGTGGTGACACGGACAGTGTAACACGTTTTTTAGGAAACCCCAAAAACTCCTGACCACTTATCCCCCAACGACGCGGACATGTAACGCCCCAATGCGCGTGTCCAAGAGTGAAATGGACATGGGGCGGTTTGCCATGTGTAGGTTGGGGGTTTCCCAAACTGCTGTGTTGAGGATACCGACCCCGCTCACCTCGCGCACGTCTAAGCCTGCTACCAACTCTGTGCGTCCTAGCCCGTTCATCACATCCACGCGCACCTGTGCGCCTTCCTGAATGATGAGGTCAAGTTCACCAAGCCCACCGCGAATGAATAACTTTCCATGAGCATCTATGGGCACGTGAAGCGCGATCGCCCCCGCGCCCCCACGAACCGTGCCACTGAAGAAGGGCTTGTGCTGGGGCAGTTTGAGCGCGAACGAGCTGACGTTGGCATCAATCTCTAAATTGGAGAGGGTTAAATAGCTGAGGTCCAATGTTGCTTCCCCCACCCCGCCCTTAACGTGCAGGTCAAGCGGAATGCCTTGGGTTAGCCCGATCTGCCAATGTGGGCGTGTTGCCCAATGCTTGGGGTTTGCCCATCCTAGCGTGAGGGGGGTGGATTGGCGTAACAGGACTTTGCGTTGTGCATCTCCCATCACGCTAAAATCCAAAGAGCCAAGATAGTTCAGTTGAGCTTCCATCAACTGGCTAGACTGGGGGGGTAAGGCGGAGATTTGTGCCGTCCCCACGGATAATTCTACGGTGACGTTCGCCATAATAGCGCGATGGACGGGCGCGATGAACTCAAAGAATTTGAGTTCTTCATCCTCTAAGATGTTGCGCCGTAGGTTTTCAACAGTTTGTAAGGCGGTTTGCGTCAAGGCTTCGAGGGGGGCGTTTTGTAGCAAACGTGATCTACCCAAGACATCTAAACCGACTCGAGCGAGTTGTTCTAAAGGCGAGCGTTGAGTCATGACTGTATCATCCCTTCCGATTCGTGTTTGATATGTTGAAAGTCATCTGAAAATTCTGTCACCATGCTGTCGGTGAGTTCACCATCCGCGCTTAAGCGCACCCCCCCGTGCGACGCAGGCGGAGGGGAGACATGCTTGGGTTTCTCTAGTTGCCCACTGCTACCGAAACCGCTCATGAACGCTACTTCGGCGTCCAGTTGCTTGCGGTCGCCACTGGGTTGCTTGCTGTAGAAGGTATGAAAGCCATGCGCCAATAAGCCCATCCCCCACCCTAATCCGGGAAACAGGGGCCACATCACATGGAACCCTTCGCTGAGTGACGTTGCTAACCAAATATTCCACAGCATCAGGTTGATGAGCAGAAATACCATGGCGTGAATCCAAAAGCCCATCATCTGGTCAAAGAATTCTTGGGCAACTTTCCAGTGATCTTGGAGGACTTTCTCCTGTGAGTTATAAAGCCAGTCTTGACCGTACCGTTCCTGCATCTGCGTTTCAAAATAACTGTAGATGCGCTTGGTCATGTGTCCTGTACTAAAGTAGGTGGCGGTGGCGTGGGCAGCTAATCCCGCTCCCCACGCTAACGGGGTGACGAGCATATAAAGTGAGAATTCATGTTCAACGATGCTACCGATCATCACAATGCTATTCACCATGGCATAGGGTAGGGCGTGCCCCAACAAGCCGAACATCTGGTCACGTTGGTTTTTGAGCCGTCTCCGTAAGATTTCTTCCATTGGCAAGTGCGCCCACTTCTGTTCATCATCCAGCAAAAAGATCAGGCGTTGGTTGGGACTGGGTTGACGTTTGGGTTTTTCGACGGCATCGACTGGGTTGAAGGGTTGTGCAGGTGGGACGGAGGGGGCATTGACGTTTGAAACGGTTTGACGGTTGTTGCGCTTGATCTGGCTGCGGTCGGGCGAAAGCGCACGCAAGCCGGACGCTTCGATGGCGTGTTCAAAGGCTTGGGCTAAATCGCTGGCGCGCTGGTAACGATCGGCGGGGGCTTTCTCCAATCCTTTGAGCATCACTCCATCCAAAAGAGAGGGTAACTCGTTGTTGATGCTAGAAGGCAAGGGCGGGATTTCGTAGATGTGCTTGTGAATGGTTGCCATGGCGCTGTTGGCAACGAAGGGCAATTGTCCCACCACCATTTCATACAGCATCACCGCGAGGCTATACAAGTCGCTTTCCGCCCCCACTTCCGCCTCACCAAACGCCTGTTCCGGAGAGATGTAATTGGGCGTGCCCACAATCATGCCTGCGCTCATGCTGCTATCCCCTGCTTGCACCAACCGCGCCAAGCCAAAATCAGTCAAGTAAATCTGGTCATCGTGCGACAGCAGGACGTTACTGGGCTTGACATCTCGATGTAAAACCCCGCGTTGATGGGCATAATCTAGGGCGTTGGCAACTTGCCGCATGATTTGGAGGATGCGTTGAAGGTTGGGGGGGGAGTTGTCCATCACTTGCTTGAGCGTTTTGCCGTCAATATATTTCATGACCAGATAGGGTTGCCCGTTGTTTTCGTTGAAGTCATAGATCGGCACAATGTTGGGGTGTTCTAGTTTCGCCACGATGCGCGCCTCACGGGTGAAGCGCGACAGAAAACCCTCATCTTGTTGAAACAACGGGTGCATCATCTTCAGTGCTACATAGCGATCGAGGGCAGGGTGATAGGCGCGGTAAACGGTTGCCATGCCGCCCATGCCCAACATGGACTCAATTTGATAAACCCCGATTGTTTGTCCAATCTCAAGCATTCTACGTTTCCTTCAACCGAGGATTCAGCTTCGCGTATCTATTATGCTACACCCACATCCGATTTCGATTACGTAGCAACAACCAGCAAAGTTTCAACTTGTTTGATGGCGTATCCTTGATAGAGGCGCAAAAATTGCAGTGCGCATCAATTTTGTGCCACAAGGTGTGCTGGCGTTCGTAAACACATTTGCCCGTCTTTTTTGCTAGGCGTATCGAGCGGAACTCCGTGAAACTCGTAGAGGGCGGCAACGTACCCCCGCCGAACCCACCCGTCTGCCGAAGAACGTCGCTAACCCGATGCGTCCATGAAACGCACGCACAACGGGCGATGATCGCTCAGGTCATCCACCTCTGGGCGGGTCAAGATTTCTGCCTTGGCGGGGGGCAACACCCCCAGCGGATCATCCACAAAAATATGGTCAATCAAGATTTTATGGGTGCAGTGTGTCCATTCCTCTTCACAAGGCAACACGTCTAGCGGGCGTAGGTGGGCGCACAAGGCTTGAAAACTGGGCGAGGTGGGGACAGCGTTAAAATCGCCCAGCAAAATCAGAGGGCGGGCGGGCAGGTTGTGGGTGCGTTCACTTTCGCGCAGTTCATTCATCACGCGCACAATCTCCGCCACTTGCTCACGGCGAACTTGCTCCCCCAATTGCGAGCGTGGGTGGTTAAGGTCGTGGCGATCTTCACCCGAAAGTGTGCCCAAGTGGGTGTTGAGGATGTACACCGCGCCGTAACGTGGGTGTGTAAGCGAAGCAACTTGTAAGTTGCGCGGTTGCGTGTCACGACTTCCCGTGCTGTATAGCATGGCATGGCTAATGAAGCAGGCAGTTGCCCATCCTGCGTCGTCTGCAAAGGGGCGAGTTTGCCAAGCCCACTCCGACTTGGCTAAATTGGTGACAAGCGCGTTCCCTTCTTGCCCCCACTCAATGTTTTGATAGTAAGGTTGTCCCCACAGGCGTTGGTGGGCGTGCCAATCGGTGGAAAGTTCTGCCGCAAACGCCACCCGATACTCACTCCCCAGCTTGCTCGTTAGCATCCTGAACGAAGACTGCTGGATACCGTCGATGTGCGCAATACCGGTTTCCTGTAGAGCAATCACGGTTGGTTGGGTGGTATCCAGGCAAGCTGACAAAGCACGAAAAACATCAACGCCCAAATCTGAGTGCGAGAATTGATCCCCACGCAATTTACGCGCCCCGCCAATGTTGAATGTAAGCAACTGAAACACGGAGGCTCATCCTTCATCAGGGAGATATGAGGAGCGTTTTTCGCTTCGGAGTGCCTTGTCTGCTACCGCAAAATCCTCATGGGTGCCCACGTCTAGCCATTCCCCATCAAAGGGATAAGTGGCGACGGTGTGCCCCATCTTGACCAGTTCCATGATGAGATTGGGCGCGTCTTGCCAGTCATGTGGTGGAACGTGTTCCAAGACAAACGGTTCATAGATGTAAACTCCCATGCTCACTTGAAAGGTCATGTTGGGCTTTTCGAGATAGTTGAGCAGGTTGCCGTTTGCATCAGTTTCTAACACGCCTAGACGAATTTGTTGCACCGCGGAATAACGCCCAACAGTGAGGGCGGGGCAACGTTCGCGGTGATAATCCATGATTGCTTTGAAGTTGAGCGTGGAGATTAAATCCCCATTCATCACCAAAAACGCGCCTTCATCCCCCAACCCTCGAATTGAACTCAACCCGCCTGACGTTCCCATCAGTTGGTCTTGTGGTTCGTGGCGAACCAAGACCTGGTTGGGGAGTTTGCTTTGCAGGTTGGGGAGGTAGGCTTCGATCTTCTCGCTCAGGTAGTGACTGGTGATGATAATTTCAGTGAAGCCATAATGGGCGAGTTGACGAGAGATGGTCTCTAGGATGGGTTGACCACCGAGTTCTAACATGGGTTTGGGGGTTTCTAGGGTGAGGGGGCGCAGGCGTGTTCCTTGCCCTGCCGCCAATATAACCGCTTTCATGGGTGCTCCTCTCCAGTGGGG
>CAIRDJ010000176.1 GCA_903877335.1 uncultured Chloroflexota bacterium
CGCCAGAGAACGTGCCATTTCAACAAAAGCGGATTATTCGGATCAGTAATGAGCGTGGCAAGCCAGTCATCACAGCGACCCAAATGCTAAATTCTATGACCAAATCTCCATCTCCAACGCGCGCAGAAGCAAGTGATGTTTATAACGCCATTGTGGATGGAACAGATGCTGTGATGCTGAGCAATGAAACGGCTAGTGGCGATTATCCCGTTCAAGCAGTTCAGATGATGACCAAGATCGCGGTTCAATCGGAAGCGCGTAGTTGGCCCATCCGCCCAGAAATCAACCGTCTGTCCAGCGAAAAAGACGCGATTGCCGATGCAATCAGTGCTTCTGCCTATCAACTATCGCAAGCCTTACACCCAGTCGCCATTGTCACATCAACCATCACAGGGTACACCGCTCGTAAAGTTGCATCTGAACGCCCGTCCACACCGATTTTGTGCGTCACCCCTAATGAATCCACTTATCGCTCTATGACGTTAGTATGGGGTGTCACTCCGATGATGATCCCGGAATTTGGCACATTCGATAAAATGGTGCAACTAATCATTCAGACCTCAAAGGGGCAAGGTTACTTACAAGATGGTGATCGAATCATCATCATTGCAGGAATGCCCTTCCGACTAGGTGGTCAAACTAACCTCATCAAAGTGCATGTGGTTTCGTCTGAGGACTAAATTATTAGCTCTCATCGATGAAAGTCACTTGCGAATCAGTGGGAATTGCTCGGCTAGAAGTCAACGATTCCCACTGGTTTTTGGGAGGGGTGTTCTTCGCAATCCGACGACTAGCGTGAGCGGAGCGGGTTGGTTCCACCCCTGACGATTGAATCGTTGCGCAAATTGGACACATGTTCCAAGACAATTGCAACATTTCGCCGCAGGCGATGCAGGGCTTTTTGAGCCGTGTATGACACTGTGGACAAGCCTGCCAATGCTCCTTGACCCGTTGTCCACAACCCGGGCACGCGAGTTTTCCTTCAATTTCCTGCAGAAGTGCTTCTTCCTCTAAGGAACGCTCATAGGCTTCTGAAAGCGTTTCGCGCGGGCGTAAAAATAGGTAGATCAACAACCCAGGTAGGTTTAAGCCCAATACCAATATGGCAGACAAAACGACGATGAAGTTATCACGGGTGCGGGCGCGAATGTCGCGCGCTGTCCAAAGTACAATGGCTAATGATGTGATTAAAAATACTAAACCGAAGTAAATGCTTGCGAAAAAGATAAGATTATCTATGGTGAAGTTTTGTAGCATTGACGGTTTTCCTACTCGCTTAGCGCACCTAAAAGGGCAAAATCACTGATATACACGTCATAATCATGACCGGACGCATAAACTCGAACATTCAAAATGGAAGCGGGTTTGCGATCGGGAGGGAGCAAATTGAATAAGTTCCCACTCTCATAGGTATACCATGTGTTAACGTTGACTTGTTCGTGCTCCTGTTGGCAGCTACTACAGATGAAAGGATAGGTAGTATCTTGCCGCACATTTGCGTAAAAACCATGAAACCATTGATTAGAACGTCCTTCCGTATCCACATAATCTACCAATATCATCAACGGGCATTCACTTCCTGCCACACCGCAAACATCTAGGGACTGTGCCTCAATTCTAAAACGAGTCCGTATGCCTAAGAAATCATATTGCGGAATGATCCTACCCACCTGCCCTGATGGACCGAACGGAAAGAAACACAAGGTCTCCCCATGTGAGTTGGAATTCCCTCCTCTAAATAAGCGCAATGTTGACCGTTGGAGGTGGCGAGTTATGGAGAATTGCCCCTTGGGATCATTAGCTGTTTGATCCAAACAATTCCAAATTCCAAAGTTAGGCAGGATGACGTTGTCGCTGTTACGAGGCACCTCGCTCACGTTGTTGCCATCCATGATATTTTTGTCCAGCAGATTCTCTTGGCTAACGCTCAACACAATTTGGTCATCTGCAACAAAACGACGCGCACGCTGTCCTGTGACAATCGAATGGAGGTAGCGTTCATGCTCCTTCTTTATGAACGCATGCCCGTCTAATACAGTCAAGTCTAGTTCCTCGCCTAGATTGGAGATGAGGTAAGTGCCTGGTCGATCTAAACTGATCTCTATGTCCGGCAGAATGGCAATATAGAAGATAGTCGCAACGGATTCTTCTGGGATGAATACTTCAAACTTGCCGTTAAAGTCCTCTAGCACAATTTCTTGATTTTGGTTTGACCACCCAAAGCGTGGCGCAGTCGCTGAGCGCAACAAGTACGAGGTATTCTTTTTTGAGATGACTTCCGCGATGATTGGCGATGACTCATCTTTAGCATAAAAGATGGTGCTAACCTGAGATTGCGAGTCCGTAATGATCTTTGTGTTTCCTTCGTCCAGTTGACGTTGATTGAGTTCATAGCTTTCTGAATTGTCCTCAAAAATGAACCCTACCGATCCTCTACTGACCCGAACTTCAATTGGTAAATCAAATGTAGAGTGGTAAAGATACCAATAGAGACCTGTAAACCCTAATCCACATAGCACGAGAAACACACCAAAGCCGGCTAGTAGAATCGTCCAAACAAAACGTTGGGTTCTAGGTGGAGTGGATGGTTGTTGAGCAAGAGCCATAACACGTTTGAACTTCACACGACAATAGACGAAGATTATACCATAGCTTTTCCATTCGTGATAACATAGGTTTAACCTGTGCGGTATAAATTCCGTTAAATCATTATATAGAGTTAGTTCTGGGTGGAGGTCTCATGTCAGGACACAGCAAATGGTCTACGATTAAACACAAAAAAGGCGCAGAAGATGCAAAGCGCGGTAAAATCTTCACTCGTTTAGGGCGCGATATTATGGTTGCCGCGCGTGAGGGTGGTGGTAGCGAAGAAACCAACAACAAACTCAAGCTCGCCATCATTAAGGCTAAAGCTGCCAACATGCCCAAAGATAACATCGAGCGTGCCATCAAGCGTGGAACAGGTGAGCTTGAAGGCGGAGAAATGTTCGAGGTGACTTACGAAGCCTATGGTGTCGAAGGTATCGCTTTCGTCATCGAAGTTCTTACGGACAACAAGAACCGTAGCCTGGCGCAGATCAAAACCACTCTCAACAAGAATAATGGAACACTAGCCGCCAGCGGTGCTGTAACTTGGCAATTTGATCGCAAGGGATACATCGTGGTGAACGGCGGCGGGGCAGACTTCGATGATTTCTTCATGGTTGCTGCCGAAGCTGGCGCAGATGATGTGGTGAATGAAGATGACAATCTTTTGGTATATACTCCACTAGAAGCGTTTGCCGCAGTAGAACACGCCATCACAAACGCAGGTTACAAGGTGGAAGAGGCGGAATTGCGTTGGATGCCTAATACTGAGACGGAAGTTGATAAGTCCAAAGCCTTACAAAATCTTCGGATTCATGAACTGTTAGAGGAACTCGATGATGTTCAATCGGTTGCCAGCAATCTTGCTGTAACGGATGAAGTCCTTAGTGCCTATGAGGCTTCCTAGTGCGGGTACTGGGGATTGATCCTGGCACTGCACGAATTGGGTATGGCGTTGTTGATGAGACGTCGGACGGCACGTTACACGCTGTTGCGTATGGTGTCATCACAACGCCCGCAAATGTGCCCATGCCACAACGCCTCGGGATGATATATGACGATTTGGTGCGATTGATTGCACACTATCAACCTGATCGTTCTGCAGTGGAAGAACTTTTTTTTGCTAAAAACGTCACAACAGCGATCACAGTAGCACAAGGACGTGGGGCTATCCTGCTCGCCCTTCAAAAAGCAATGATTCCGATTGCCGAATATAAACCTAATTTTATTAAACAAAGCCTAACTGGATATGGCGGTGCCAACAAAACACAGATGCAGGAAATGATCCGCATTCTATTGGGGCTAGATCATGTTCCTACCCCTGATGATGCTGCGGATGGTCTTGCAATTAGCATTGCCGACATTCACTTTGCGCGCTATGGGGGAGAGTAAATCAGTTGATCGCAAGTTTACAAGGCATCGTGCAGTTCAAAGGCAAGGATTGGATTGCAATACAGGTCAATGGGGTGGGGTATTTAACTTATTCGCTCGACCGCTTGGTTAATGCTGCCAGTGTTGGGGATGACATTCATGTTTTCACGGCTTTGATCGTGCGCGAAGATTCACTCACGCTGTATGGATTCCCTGAACTTGCCGAGCGTGAAGTCTTTGAGATTTTGATTACTGTGAGTGGGGTGGGACCTCGACTCGGTTTAGCTATTTTGAACACCCTTCAGCTAGATCACTTACGCAATGCCATTGCCTCTGAACGAGATGATCTACTCACCCGCGTGCCGGGGATTGGTAGTAAAACCGCCAAGAAAATTGTGTTAGAGCTAAAGGATAAGTTTAGAACCCTGGCGAGTGCCCCACTGGATTTCGCCGATGGTCAGTCTGAAGTGAATGCGGATGTGGTGGATGCATTGATCGCACTGGGTTTTAGCGTGGTAGAAGCACAAACCGCTTTACAGGCTCTGCCTCCCAACACACCCCAAGATGTTGAAGAGCGCATTCGACTTGCGCTACAAAGACTAGGATGAGCTAATGAACGCCCCAATACGTATCCCCGTCCTAGACAAAGGCTGGATAGAACTCCTAGACATGATGCCTCACCCACAAAGTGGCGTATCTCTTGACTTAGCAGTCGTAAACGCCGCACGCACCAGCTTCTTGGGAGAATCCAAAGGCGAAGAAGCGGACAAGAAACTACTGTTCTACTTGATGAAGCATCACCACACCACCCCATTCGAGATGGTCGAGTTCAAGTTTCGCATCTACGCCCCGCTCATCACATATTGGCAATGGGTTCGGCACCGAACGTGGTCATTCAACTCCAGCAGTGGAAGATACATCGAGTTCGACGAGGGAGAGTTTTACATCCCA
>CAIRDJ010000177.1 GCA_903877335.1 uncultured Chloroflexota bacterium
CATAATGATCTGTTTGATGATACCGAGTTGATTCAGATGATCGAACAGCAAGAATTTGGGGCGATTATCTTTCGCGCTCAATTTTATCCGCCCAGGGTTTTACAAGCCATTCATGAAGCCTACGAGCCAAATGAGAGTGAAAGCGTGATGATGAACGGGTTTAAGTATATCGTCATGCGCCCGCGCACCAAGTAAGATGCATAAATTTAATGGAAGGGTAGCTTTCGCCTGTAAGGTTTCATGTACAATGAGCTTGTTTACCCATTCACGTGAAGCTCCCTAGTTTTAGGAAATTCGTGTATGACCATCGCCTATATTACTCATAAGCAATTTAATCACCATGATATGCCCGGTCATCCTGAACATGGCGGGCGGTTACGTGCGGTGTGGCAAAAAATGGAAGAAAGCCATGTGGATGAAGCCGTGTTGCCCCTGCTACCCGAGCCAATTGACGAAGCAACCCTGCTACTAGGACACACCCACCAACACTTAACCAAGTTGGGCACCATCGAAGCCCATCATCAAGGGGGAATCGCGCTCATTGATGCCGATACTTACATGACACCCCTTTCGTATACCATCGCACGACGATCGGTTGGGGCGGTCATACTGGGTGTGGACAGCGTGCTGGATGGAACAGCGCATCAAGCAGTGGTGGCAACACGCCCACCCGGTCATCATGCCACCCGTAACCGCGCGATGGGCTTCTGCTTGTTAGGGAACGTTGCCATTGCGGCACGCTATGCCCAGTTGGAATATGGTCTTAAGCGCGTGGCAATTGTCGATTTTGATGTGCATCACGGCAACGGCACCCAAGACATCTTGGAGGAAGATGATAGTGTGCTTTTCGTCTCCACCCACCAACACCCGCTTTACCCCGGCACAGGCATGGCGGAAGAAATCGGTAGTGGACAGGGCGAAGGCTTCACCGTGAACATTCCCATGAGCGCAGGAAGCGGAGACCGCAATTATGCCACCGTCTTTGATGAGATCGTCTGGAAGGCAGTCACACGCTTTAGCCCAGAGCTAATCATTGTGTCGGCGGGGTTTGATGCTCACTGGGCAGACCCGCTAGGCGGGATGCGCTTATCGTTACAGGGCTTTCAACACTTGACGGGGCAACTTAATCAAATGGCAAACCGTTTTTGTGAGGGGCGCATCGTCTATGCGATGGAGGGGGGCTATGACCTGGAGGTTATGGGATGCGGTTTCACCAACATGGTGGGGCAACTGGCGGGCTTACCCCTACTCGACCCGCTCGGCGCAAGCCCGAACGCGCATGAGCCCGACGTGAGCGTCCTCATTGATCGCCTCCGTCACCTACACGGATTTTAACATGCCCACGCAGGGGAAAGCGCGCGAGCCATCCCCATGCACAGGTGATTATTCAGAGCGTAGGCTCATTTGAAGTTGTTGTAAGGTCTTCTGGAAGCCCTCTAACTGTAAATATTGTGTGCGATATTTGCTGGTCAACAATTCCAGTTTGGTGAAAATAGGCTTCAAGACTTGTACCGCGTAAGCCCTCAAGCGTTGTTGTTCGGTCTCGGTGAGGCTATTGAGTGTGGAAGTAAAACTCAATTGCAACTGATCAACACGTCGATCGAGTTCGGTGTGTGTATCGCGCTGAACGCGGTTGAAGTAGCGCACAGCTGCCACCCCACCAATGACAGCAACAGGGGTAGCCACCGCCACCACCAACACAGATGCACCCACCAGCAGACTAGCGGCCCCCTCTACGGCAATGGTACCTGCCAAAGCCAGCACCCCCCCCACTGTTGCCAATACGCTGACGGTGAACCCGTTCATATTGGCTTCAAAACTATCGCGCATCTCGCTGATTGCCTTCCCAGTCGAGTAAGTCTCTAGTTCAGTTTGGGCAATGCGGATTGCCTTTTCCAAGTTAGCGCGTTGCTCCGCAAAAGAGGCGGCATCGGGACCAGACAATTCTTGATCGAGCAATTCTTTGATCTGATTGAGGCGGTCGATCACCCCTTGCCAATAGGCGCGACTGTTATCCACTACAGATTTTACATACTCTGAAGTGGTCGTCCCCACTGTCTGAAGCGCGTTGCCCACCACCACCTCTTTGAACTCGTTCTGGACTTGTTCACGGTTGGGGATGCGCAATATCCGACCTACTGATAAGCGCGAGCGGATGAATTCATGCCCACGCTGACGCAATGACTCGAGGGTTTTGGTGATTTCTAGGTGGGTCTCTTGCAGTTGGACGTTCAAGAGTTGGGCGTTCCGCTCCAGTTCAGTTTGAATATCCTTGACGCGCACAGTGTCCAACTGTACCACATCTAGGTTTTGTTGCGTGGCTTGTAGATGTTTTTCGAGGGTGCGTTCTGCCATAACCAACTGAGAATCTAACTTTTGCTGGAGCAACGAGCGCGAAGCGAACACACCTCGCAAATGGGCGCGCACGGTCGAAATGTTGCCATCTTGTCCTTGTCGTGCCTGTTTGGCAGACACTGCAAACAACAGGGGTTCAATCCCAAGCGTCTCCTTTATTTGGCGTTGAACGAAGCGACGCACCTCTTGTTGCTCAGAATCTTCCAACAAGTCTATTTGGTTGATAATGATGACAATTTTCTTCCCGTAGTTTTTCGCCAAGTCCAAATACAACCGCTCGGTATCGGCGAAGGCGCGTTTAGCCGACATCACAAACAAGACCAAATCGCTTCGATGCAAAAAGTCTTGTGCTGTCAAATCATGCTTGGCGAAGATCGAACTGGTGCCAGGCGTGTCCACAATCGCCACCCCTTCCGAGCCGGTGTTGGGGTGCCCCCACACGCGAATTTGCCCCCCTTCTTGAATGGTGGGCTTACGCTCCGGCGTGAGGGCGTAGCGGATCAGCTCGATGAATTCTGTCGTGGGGGTAATTCCCATCGGCAAGAGATCATCCTCCAACAACGCATTAATGAAGGTGGACTTGCCCGCGTTAAATTCACCAATGACCGCCACAATGTAGAACATCGAGCGCAAATCGTTAGCCAGCTCACGCAACCGTCGCCGATCATCTTGGGCGGATTCAGTCAAGGCTTGGGCGATCGCCTCTAGCAAGGCAATGGTTTGTTCACGCAGCAGGTTCTGAACATTTTCTGATGTGGTTTGCATGGGGCTATGAACCTCCTAGATTGGCAAAAAGAGGGCGTTTGCCAAAGTTATTGAGCGATTTTTCAAGGTTGGACATTTTTTGCTGTAGCCCTTGTAAGCGTGTGACCTGTTCCGACTGCGTTGAGAATTGGGCATCGATCAGGCGGGTGAGAGGCAACACGCTATTGCTACGCAGGCGCGTGCCATAATCAATTTGCGCTTGAAGGGCAGTTTGTAGCGTTGCCCAATAGTCTCGCTGAATGGTTTGCATGCGTTGGGTGTAGACTCTTTCCAGCATCCATCCCCGTAAGGGAATAGCGAGCATGCCTAACAACATGGTAATAACCAATAGCAAAAGCAACCCCACTATGGCTTCTGATGGATTCGCCACTTGAACGGTGGATAAAATGGAAAGCAAGGCGAACAAAGTCAGTTCAAAGATTGCCATATATACAACCGTGTTTTGAAGAATGCTATCCAACCGTTCAATCTCGCTATCGCGTGCTTGGTCTTCGATGTTCATCAGAGTGGCACGCTGATTGAGAAGGTAGGAACGGTCATAATGGATGGGCGGGGCAACTTCCCCAATGACTTTATCCTGCAGCACCTTTGGCAATTGAGCAATGCGCTCCCGCCCATACTTCACCAAGTCACCAATATCGCGCATATCGTAGCCCTCTAGGGTGGCAGAGAGGCTATCCACATACTCATCTAAACGATCCAGCGGATCAAACACATGACGACGCTCAAAGGCGGCACGCACGGTAGGGCGCAATAACCCACCCAAGCGAAAGATTTCTAGCGTCCCCCGCAAAACCGCAACCAACCCTTGCGAAATATGAAAGCGTTCACGTATTGCCTCGCTCCCTCGCAACGTGGCATCCCCAAACGCAATGCTAATCTTGTCGTGATAGTCTTCCACCACGCCATCAAATGCCCCACGCTGGCTTTTAATTTGCTTTTGAATGTTGGTGCTAATGCCCTGATACCCGTCTAAAACGGACTGGCGTGATTGCAAAACCATCAAGGTGGATTGACTTGCATTTTCAGCAATTTGGAGCGGGGTTAATAGCTTGGTCTTGAGGCGCACCACGTCTGACAATTGTTCAGAGATATACCGCTCAATGTTGTCTATCCCGCTTTGCTTCCACAGGGTAGCGTCTCGATTTTCTCCCGTTCCGGCTTGCACACCCTGCTTGCCAGAAACTAGCCACACTTCTGGCAGATAGCCCAAGCGATCTTTACTTTGCTCGTGGACATAGGTTAACACGGTTTGCTGTTCCTCAGAGGTGAGCAAATCCGCCTGATTGAGCAGAATGATGATGCGCTTCCCATAGGTCTTCAGGATGTTCAACGCATTCAAACTGGTCAGGCTCATGGCTTGGGTTGCCAACATCACCATGAACACCGTATCACAGCGGTGCAAGAAGCGACGTGTTTCTTGTTCGTGATGCTTGAAGATGCTCTCTAAGCCGGGCGTGTCCACCACGCTGACATGGCGCAATAACGGAGAGGGCAGGAAAACCGTATCCACTCCCCCACCTGATGACACCCGTTCATGTTGTTCACCATAACGCACAAACGTGATCTTGTCGGTGGTGGGGGTGGGTCCAACAGGCAACAGGCGTGCTTGCCCCAAGAGCGCATTCAGCAAGGTGGATTTGCCAGAACTAAACGGACCCACCATCACCAACAAATAGGGATGGTCAGCATGAAACAAAGCATCTCGCACTTGGTCAATCAAGGCGGGGTCTGCCCCATCCACCTGCGAAAGGGTTTGAATGAGTTCAACGAAAAGTTCGTATTCTTCTCGTCGAAGCGCTTCATATTGGTTCAAAAGATGGGTTGAGCTACTGGATGCGGATTGTTCAGACACATGCGTTTTCCTACGGATTACAGTAACATGGTTTAGGATACCCCCTGATTAGGGGATGTTCAAGTTAAGGTGTATCATCAAGTTGCTCAATAATCAATTTATCAAGGATGAATCCCCTAGCGATGATAAACGAATCCATCCGTTATTACGAAGATCAATTGTGTGTCAGTGGGATGGCTATTCAGCCCCTCCTACACGAACAAGTCACCCCCCTGTATCTCTACAGTGCGGAGCGCATCACACACAATGTTAACGCGCTCCAAAAAGCGTTTGCCTCGCTGGGTGCTTCTTTCCATTTTAGTGTCAAAGCCAACTCTAATCTAGCCATCCTGCGCCAATTGGTAAGCATGGGCATGGGGTTAGATGTGGTGAGCGGGGGGGAATTACTTGCCGCCTTAAAAAGTGGCGTGTCTGGTGAGCAGATCGTTTTCGCCGGGGTGGGCAAAACACCGTCTGAGCTAGAGTTAGCAGTGACGCATGGGGTGGGGTGGGTCAATATTGAGAATGTTGCTGAATGCCACTTGCTCAACCAACTAGCAGGCAAACACGGAACAAGCATGCGCGTGGCGTTGCGCTACAACCCCGAAGTGCAGGCGAACACCCACCCCAATATCGCCACCGGTCACAAGTATGCCAAATTTGGCTTGAACCGTGATGCCCTCTTGAATCTTCTCAACCAGGCGCATGCCTTCCCCCATCTACATATCGAGGGGCTTCATGTGCATGTTGGAAGCCAGTTGGAAGACACGCAAGGCACACAGGACGGCATCCGCAAAGCGTTAGAGATCGCCGAACAATTCCCACAAATTCACACCCTCAACTTAGGGGGAGGATTCCCCACCGCGTATGATGACCGCCCCTACCCCACCTACCACGACTTCGCACAGAGCATGCTTCCGTTGTTGCGCCCGCACAATCTCCACTTGATGTTGGAACCAGGGCGTTCAATCGTAGCCGACAGCGGAATCCTGGTGACACAAGTGCTGTACCTGAAAGAGCAGGGAGGCATTAACCTCGTGGTGGTCGATGCCAGCATGACCGAACTCATGCGCCCTGCACTGTATGGCGCGCATCACCAAGTGGTTCCGTTGCTAAATGCTCCCGAGAAAAGAAGGGTTCGCTACACGGTTGTAGGTCCCGTGTGTGAGTCTACCGATGTTCTGGCAAAAGAAGTGATGCTGCCTGACATACAGGTGGGGGATTATCTCGCAATCTTGGATGTTGGCGCGTATGGAATGGTAATGTCTAATAATTACAATTTGCGTCCGCGCCCAGCAGAGTGGATGGTAGAAGCGGATGGATCAGCGCGAGTGGTGCGCCCACGCCAAAGTTTTGAATCCTTGATTGCAGAGTTATAATTTCGCGTAGAACGAAAAACGACACCTGACGAGGTGTCGTTCTAGTGACGACGGCTGGACTTGAACCAGCGACCCAAGGCTTATGAGTCCTTTGCTCTGCCACTGAGCTACGCCGCCCTGTATTGCGGGGAATGGATTCGAACCACTGACCTTCGGGTTATGAGCCCGACGAGCTACCACTGCTCCACCCCGCGACGCTGTTTGCATAGAGCCTTACGTTCTATGCTCTAACAGTTTACTCCGAACAATGCTCACGGTCAAGGGCTAACCTACATTTTGCCAACTACGCTGTGCGTGCCGCAAAATACTCCTCCCCCAGTTTGCTATTCCCAACCCACTGTTGACCTTCTAAAATAGAACTCGTGTTCTATTGAGAATGAAAGGTCAAGGCACACCATGCCCGAATTCCAACTTGTTTCTCAGTTTGCCCCTATGGGGGACCAACCGCGTGCCATTGACGAATTAACCGAAGGCATTCACAAAGGCGTTCGGCATCAAACCCTACTGGGTGCAACCGGCACCGGCAAAACCTTCACCATTGCCAACGTGGTACAGCGCGTTCAAAAGCCAACATTGGTTTTGGCGCACAACAAAACCCTTGCTGCCCAGCTTTATGCCGAGTTCAAAGAATTCTTTCCAAATAATGCGGTCGAATATTTTGTGAGCTACTATGACTACTATCAACCCGAGGCGTATGTCCCCCACAGTGACCAGTACATTGAAAAGCGAACACTCATCAACGAACAAATTGAACGCTTACGACTGGCAGCAACTGCTTCGCTCTTGACGCGCAAGGACGTGCTGATTGTTGCTTCTGTCTCGTGCATTTATGGCATTGGTGATCCTACCGCGTGGGCAAAAGCCACCATCGAATTGAAAAAAGGGCACGAGTTCAAGCGCGAAAGCATCCTGCGCAAACTCATTCACCTGCAATATAGCCGTAACGATTTAGACTTGCGTTCAGGGACGTTTCGCGCTCGCGGTGACGTTTTAGAGATTCAACCTGCTTACAACGATATTGCTTACCGCATTGAACTGTTTGGGGATGAGGTGGAGCGCATCACCGAGTTTGATTCGCTCACAGGAGAAATCATTGACACACGCCAAGAAGTGACCATCTTCCCTGCCAAACAATTCATTGCGGATGATTCACGCTTGAAGCAAGCCATCACCGACATTCAAAAAGAGTTGAACGAGCGGGTGGACTTTTACCGTAGCGAAAATCGCCTCGTCGAATTATACCGCTTGGAACAGCGCGTGGCATATGATATTGAGATGCTACGCGAAATGGGCTATACCAGCGGGATTGAGAACTATTCGCGTCACATGGATCAACGCCCAGCAGGTAGCCCGCCCTGGACGCTCGTTGATTACTTCCCACAAGATTTCTTGGTGGTCATGGATGAAAGCCACATGACCGTTCCCCAATTGCGTGGGATGTACAACGGGGATCGCAATCGTAAGCAAACGCTGGTGGATTTTGGGTTCCGCTTGCCCAGCGCAATGGATAATCGACCGCTCAAGTTTGATGAGTTGAATGAGCGCATGCGCCAGATCATCTTCACCAGTGCCACGCCGGGACCGTATGAGCGCGAAGTGAGCGAGCGTGTGGTTGAACAAATCATCCGTCCCACCGGTTTGTTGGACCCACTCATTCATG
>CAIRDJ010000178.1 GCA_903877335.1 uncultured Chloroflexota bacterium
CCATTGGGGATTGGCTCGTGAGCAATGGCTACCTCAACCAACCCAACATCCTCTTCATCTCCCCCAACGACTTCACCAACTCGTATGACCTCGTGCGCGAAACACGGTTCACGCTGGCGTACAACTCCACCATCGGATTAGAGGCAGGCTTGCTGGGGAAAGCCTCCATCGTTGCCGCCCATACCAAGTATGACATTGCTGATGTGGCGTATGCGCCCTCAACCCAAGCAGACTATCACACGCTGTTAGAAACCTTCCTCACCCAAGCCGAACCACCCACCCCAACAGCTGGGGCACAAGATCGCGCCCGCCGTTATCTGTACTATCTATTCTTCGTGAACTCACTGGATTACAGCCCCTATATCAAAGATAGCTTGATCGGCTTCACCTTGAATGACATTCAAGCCAGCGATCTTTCGCCAGAACATAGCGACCTCACGCGCGTTCTATTGCACGGCATCCTACAGGAGCAATCGTTTCACTACCTGAACGGTGCCACACTTTTAGAAGCGGTGTAACCGTGATGAGTGCGATGCTGAACGCCATCATCACTATGACAACGAAAGCTCACTAAAGTCACTCACGAGAACTGTTTTGCCGATGTAGCGTGGACGTGTAGAGCTGGCGTAAGAGCTTGAAACCTGCGGCTATTCGCAAATTAAAGGGTTACGATGACGAATGCGCTTCGTGGCGGGCATGTGATCCGTTAAGCGGATCATGCCAACAAGCTCTTCCCCATTAGGATAAGCTGCGTCGTCCGTTGACATGATCCGCTGTGTGTTGGTGGGAATGACTATGCGAAAAAATCTGCGAATAAACATTGTACTGCCATCGATTTTTGCGAAAAACTAACATATATGCAACCGTGTGGGAACGTAATCAACCTAGGCAACTCCACTGCACAGGGGAACGATGGACTGCGCTCAGCAGTTGAACCCTACAAGCCAACCATTAAACTGTTAAGGATTGCACCCCATTAGCCCCTGCCACCAAGACCTCATTCACCATGCCCAGAAACATTCCATGCTCCACGATGCCAGCGCGATAATTTAGCTGGTGCGCCAGCTCATCCGCATGTGGGATGCCATCAAAGCGGCAATCGACAATGTAATTTCCTTGATCGGTGACGAAGGGTTGCCCACTCGCCTGGGAGCGCAAGCTGACCGCACATCCTAAGCGTTCCAGAAATGCCATTTGCGCCTGATATTCAAACGTCACCACCTCAATGGGCAAGGCGAACAACGTCCCCAACTGTTGCGAAAGTTTGCTGGAATCGGCAATCACCAGATAGTAGTCACACGCTTGGGCAATGATTTTTTCCCGTAGCAACGCCCCCCCGCCCCCTTTAATCACATTCAGCGCAGGGTCAATTTCATCTGCCCCATCAATGCCCAAGTCAATCAGCGGGTGGGCTTCCAGCGTGGTGAGGCGGATACCATGTTGCACAGCGAGGCTCTCGCTGGCGCGTGAAGTGGGAATCCCCCAGATATTGGGTAGCTCGCCATGTGCCACGCGCTCTCCCAACCGAACAATCATGTGATAGGCGGTGCTACCGGTGCCCAACCCCACCACCATCCCGTCCCGCACACGGTCTGCCGCGGCGAAACCCACCAACTGTTTGTAGTCATTACTTGTGCTCGTCATGTTTCCACCCTTGAACTAATCAATTGAATATAAACAATTATAGACAATCGATAAAAGGATAAGGTTTATTATGTGGATGCTTGTAATTCGAGTATTGAGTTTTATACTCGGTCTGTACATTAACTATGTCACCTTTCTTTCAATCATTGAAGTGTTGGTTGTGCCACGGGCGATCAAAAATGATCTTTTCATGAATTGGGCATGGTTCATAAATAGCTTGTTCAATCTACGCATTAGACTCCTGAAGAACCCCACTTATGAACAAAAAGATCAAATTCTAGTATTTGGTTCCCCTCTAGTGATGGTCTCCGCATCCTTTATGTGGCTCATCTTAATCATGATAGGGTACGCCTTCTTGTACTATGGGCTAGGGGTTGGAACGTTTTGGGAGTCGTTTAAGACGAGCGGTTCACAATTGCTAACGCTCGGCTCTGTCAGCTTAGATGTATCCATTCCGTTGGTGCTTTTAATGTTTTCAGAGGCGATGGTGGGCATGGTGACAGTCGCGGTCATCATTGCGTACTTACCCACCATCTACGCTGCCTTTTCCCAGCGCGAACATCTTGTCACCAAGTTAGAAGTCAGTGCGGGCAACCCTCCCTCATCCGATACGTTGCTGATCCGCATTTTCCGCATCAACAGTGGGGCGAACAACTCGGATGAAATTAGAGCCAACTTGCATCAATTCTGGATAGATTGGGAAGATTGGTTCAGTAGCATCAATGAAAGCCACACCTCACTTTTGGCGTTGGCATTCTTTCGTTCTCCTAAGCCTCATCATTCGTGGGTAACAGCAGCGGGAGTGGTGTTGGATGCCGCAGCATTGATGAACGCGGTTGTGGACTTGCCGCACGACGGACAAGCGGACTTGTGTATTCGTGCTGGCTATGTAGCGTTGCGTGATATTTCTGCTTCCATTGGATTACCGTTTAACCCCTCGCCAAGTGCCAATGATCCGATCAGCATCACTCGTGAAGAGTTCAACCAGGTGTGCGATCTACTGGAGCAGGGGAATATCCCGTTGAAGCAAGATCGGGAGCAAGCCTGGCAACTATTTCATGGTTTGCGCGTGAACTACGATCAACCGCTCATTCAGTTGGCAAGAATCTTCTTTGCTCCCCCAGCGAAGTGGGTCACGGACCGACAACTCCCCCACACAGGAAACACCCCATCCTAACGGGGAATGGTGTTGGGGATCGGCGTGTCTTCCTATCATCACATCGCCCTTTTGGTATTCGCTTTTGCTTATACCTTAGTAGCCTCTAATGGTATATTAGAACGCCACCCGGTATAATGTCTTGAGTATTGGTCAACAACTTTGGAGCAAATTCTCAAGATGTCAACAATTGCAGAACGTGGCTATGCCCATCCTGATAAATTGGTTAGCACCGACTGGGTGGCAGAAAACCTCAACAACCCCGCTATTCGCATCATCGAATCTAACGAAGATGAATTGCTGTATCCCTCCGGTCACATCCCCAACGCGGTAGAAGTGGACTGGACGAAAGACCTCAATGACCCCGTGCGCCGTGACTACCTCAACAAAGACGGCTTTGAGGCGTTGCTCGGTCGTTTGGGCGTTACGCCAGAGACCACGCTGGTCTTCTATGGTGACAAGAATAACTGGTGGGCGGCGTATGCCCTGTGGGTCTTTGAACTGTTTGGTCACACCAACACCAAACTCATAGACGGCGGACGCTTGAAGTGGCAACAAGAAGGGCGTGAACTCACGCGCGAAGTTCCCACCTTCCCCCCCACCGTCTACACCGCCAATGAGCGCAACGATGCCCCCGTGCGTGCCTTCCGTCAGGATGTCTTGGCACATGTGGAATCCGCTGGGCAGTTGGTGGATGTGCGTAGCCCAGCAGAATATAGTGGCGAATTGCTCCACATGGCGAACTATCCCCAAGAAGGCGCGTTACGGGGTGGGCACATTCCCAATGCCAAGAATATTCCCTGGTCAAAAGCAGCTAACGGGGATGGCACGTTCAAAACAGCAGAAGAACTCACCGCGCTGTATGTGGGCGAACAAGGCTTGAACCCCCAAGCAGACGTGATTACCTATTGCCGTATTGGTGAACGCAGTAGCCATACGTGGTTCGTGTTGAACTACTTGCTTGGCTTCAACAACGTCAAGAACTATGACGGTTCATGGACGGAATGGGGCAACCTCGTCAACGTTCCGATTGAAAAATAACCACTCCTAAACCACACTTGAAGCCCTGTTCCACCCCACCGAGCAGGGCTTTTTAATTTGCATACTCACGAGGGCACCTAACCCATGACCACCCTTCCTGTAAAACTCCAAGAGTATCTTGACGATTTTGAGACCATCACCGACCGCGCCGAGCGCACCGAATACCTGATCGAGATTGCCAA
>CAIRDJ010000179.1 GCA_903877335.1 uncultured Chloroflexota bacterium
CATTCTTCAGCTATCCGCGCATATTGGGGCATGAGCTGGCGGTGGAGGTGGTGCAACCCGACCCCCGCAGCACGCTCACGGTGGGGGACATTTGCGCGGTGCGCCCTTACTTGCACTGTGGGGATTGCGTGGCGTGTCGGCGTGGGATCACCAACGCTTGCATCAAGATGCAGGTGATGGGTGTGCATCAGGATGGGGGCATGCGGGAGTATCTGGTTGTGCCCACCGCGCAACTTCACCCCACACACGAGCTGGCATGGGATGAAGTCGCTCTGATTGAGATGCTTGCCATCGGGGCGCATGCGGTACGCCGCGCTAGTTTGACCCCTGCCGAGAATGTGCTGGTGATTGGCGCGGGTCCCATCGGCATGGCAACCGCCCAATTTGCACGGGCGGCAGGGGCAACCGTCGCCATCCTCGACATCAACCCAACGCGCCTTGCCTTCTGTTCACAGACGATGCACTTTGAGCATTGCTTGCCTCACCACACCCTAGCGGATAGCCAAGCCCAACTCATGACGCTATTCGGGGATGAATTGCCCACTGTGGTCTTTGATGCGACGGGCAACCGCGCCTCGATGCAAGAATCATTCCAGTATGTTGCACATGGGGGTAAGTTGGTTTGGGTGGGCTTGGTGAAAGATGACATCACCTTCCATGACCCCCATTTTCATAGCCGAGAGATGACCTTGTTTGCCTCGCGCAATGCTACCGCTGGAGACTTTGATCGCGTGATCGCGCTGTTGCAATCCGGCGCGGTCTCGCTCACGGGGTGGATCACCCATTCCGCCACCGCCGAAACCTTCATCACCCAGTTCAAGGATTGGTTGAACCCTGCCAGTGGGGTGATTAAAGCGGTTTTGCGTTTTGATGATTAGTGCTTGAGGATAGGTTACAGCGTGCAAACCCCCACCCGCCCCCCTGATTTTCACTTTCTATACCTTGCCCCCACCCTTAGCAGTATGTGGTTGTTCGGCGCGGCACGCCTCTACTGGACGCAATTCCGCCCGACGGTGGTGGTGGAGGCGGACTTCATCTCGCTCGTGCCCATCGAAAGCGTGGTGGCGGTTTCCATCTTGTCACGGCGCGATACAGTGCGCGACCTCATCAATAGTGTAATACGCGCCTTCCCCACCGCCTACCTAGACTTGCTCACCTATGAGACGGTGGAAGAGGCACGCACTGCCTTGGATGGACGGGCGCGGGTGAACCAACCGTTGGGTTATTCGTTTGAAGCAACCCCCGTCACGCCTACCCGTCAGGCGTTGCAACCCACGCCGGGCGCGGTGATCGCCGTCACGCCCCTCAACCCCCAACCGGGCTTCATCACGCCAACCCCCACGCCCGCCCAAGTCCCCCTTAGCCCCACCCCCGGCGCAATTCAAGGGGGAGGTTAACCATGCTCTTGAGCGATTATCAATGGTCAGGGAATCCGCGCGGGTTGCACATCACCAATGCGTTTGTGTTCGATCAAGATGTCAATCATTATGCGCGGTTGCGCTTGGGGTGGTTGAAATTGGTGTGCGGTGGGGATGAGTTCCTCCACTTGGTAGCCCAATTGCTTCCGCTCAACATCACCCCGATTGTGCGCATGTACCTATTGAACTGGGGCAACCGCCCGCTGAATGGATACTTTCGGCAGGCTTATATTGACTATGCCGCGGCGGGGGTCAAGTGGTTTGAGTTCTACAACGAACCCAATCAAGGCGTAGAATGGCACGACGGCATTGAGCCTGACTGGCGTGATAGTGGGCAGATTCAAGGGTTGATGGACAATTGGCTCAATTGGGCGGAGTTCATCATCCAGCTAGGGGGGTATCCGGGCTTCATTCCGCTGGCAGAAAGCGACACGCCCAACCTTGCCGCCGTGCGCTGGATGGATGCCATGTTGAATGATCTTGCCAACCGTCACTATGAACGCTTCTTGAATGTGTTGCGGAGTGGGTGCTATTGTGCCACCCATCCCTACATCCTCAATCATTTCTACCAAGAGCGCGTGGGAGGGGGGGAACGTTCGGCACGCCCCCCGTCACAGGTCAAGGCGAGCGAGGGGGGGTGGCACTTTGAATATCCCTATGACCCCATTAGCCAAGCCCATGATCCCGGTCGGACTGTTTTGGGCGGCACAGCACTCACCCCCTACGGCGACCCGGTGGGACTATTGGCGATGGGGCAACTCTTCAATGACCGTTGCCGTAGCATTTGGGGCACTCGTGCCATCCCCGTTGTGGGAACAGAGGGGGGCATTTGGAACTTGCCCGCACCCGACGAGGAATTTCAGCCGGACACCCGCTTCCCTCCCGTCACCAATTATAGCCACGGGGAAGGCACGGTGGCGATGTTTGACTGGATCGCCACTGACGCACCTGAATGGATGTTTGGCGTGACGCTGTGGAAGGAAGATGCCTACCGCGAGCGCGGGCAAGTTACCCTCTCGCGCTTAGAGCAAACCCAACCCGTGCGCAAGAGCGTCCCTGCTATCCCCGTGATGTTAGATGGCAGCGAAGCGCACGCCGTTGGTGAACTCTTAAAGGGACCTGGACCCATCCACGGCACGGCAGACTTTCATGTGGTGGTGTTGGATGCCGCGCTGGGGGAAGCGTGGTTCTTTGATACTGCCGAATCGTACTGGCAAACCTTTAAGCCGATTTTGACCACCAGCGTGGCGTTCTTCGAGTGGCTTCCGTATGAGACCAGTCTTGCCGTCACGTTCATTGTGAGCGCAGAAAATCAGGCACAGGCAGAAACGCTCATGCGCCAAAACTATCCCAATGCCTATGTTGAGTCGATTGTGGTCTTTCCCGATCAAACCCTAGAGCAGATCGCCACGATCTTTGCCCAGCGTGTGGCAACCGGGCGACGTTTCGGATAATTTGATCTGCACATTTTCACTAAAAAGCTGTATCATGCAGGTTTGTCACAATACAACTTTGTGGCGAGTGTATTTCTTGAACAAGAGGAAAATCATGACCGAGATCATTAAGAACAATGTTGTCGTAACAATGGCATATACCCTCACGGTTGACGGCGAAGTTGTGGAAGAAGCAACCGCCGAAGACCCCATGTATTATTTGCACGGGCACGAAAACATTGTTCCGGGTTTAGAAGCGGCATTGGTTGGTAAAACAGTCGGGACAAAGTTATCTGTCACCCTTTCGCCAGAACAGGCATACGGCGAGTACAACGACGAAAACGTACAAGAAGCGGCATTGGAAGATTTCAACCTTGACCCAAGCGTTCAAGCTGGGGATGAGATCGAAGTTGAGGACGAAACGGGACAACTCTACATCGCAACTGTCCTCGACATCAGCGATGAGACCATCGTGTTAGACTTCAACGAACCCTACGCCGGCAAGACCGTCACCTTTGATGTGGAAGTGTTGAACGTTCGCCCTGCCACCGTCGCAGAACAAGAGATCGGCGAGCCAGAAGAATACTTCGCTGAATTTGACGAAGACGAAGAAGACCAAGAATAAATCGCACGCATGTCGCGCTTCATTCTTGCATCCGGTTCACCCCGTCGCAAGCAATTGCTGGCGGAATTGGGTATCCGCTTTGAGGTTATCAAGCCCGATATTGATGAGGGCGTGCGCCCTGATGAATCGCCTGCAAGTTATGTTCAACGGTTGAGTGCTGAAAAGGCACTCGCCGTTGCCCACCTCATCACAGGCTCAGCATTCATCCTTGCCGCCGATACCACCGTCATTCATCGCGATGAAATTCTCGGTAAACCGCAAACCCCCACCGAAGCCCTCCACATGCTCCAACGCTTGCGAGGCGACCAGCACCGCGTCTGCACAGGCATGACGGTACTGGTGCTACAGGACGGCGTTCCCTCTCAAACCATCACCACGATGGATTGCACCGAAGTCATCATGCGTGCTTATGGTGATGCCGACATGCAAGCATGGATCGACAGCGGAGAGGCTTATGACAAAGCCGGGGGCTACGCCATTCAAAGCACGCTCTTCCCGTGTGTGGAACGCATCGACGGCAGTTATAACAATGTGGTTGGGTTGCCCACCGAAACGCTCCAAAGCGTCTTAGCGCGGTTGAGCTGGCAACCACCACGAGCCTAGCGCGAGGCTAGGCACCGCTCATGACGCGCCCAATCCCCGTGCAGGGTCGAACCCTTCATACATGATTTCACCGTTTGCTTGCCACTCTCCTGTGCCTGTGCCAATTCTCACTTTTTGTGAAGTTGTTCACAAGTGTCCAAAGGTGACAACTAAAGTGGGTGGAAGATTTTCCAATGGGCTATAATGGGGTAAATCAAGGAGTACACCGTCAGATGTATATCAATCGCATTATCATGCAGGATGTTCGGCATTTTAGCAAAGAGGACATTCGCTTAAGAAATGATTGGACGGAAGAACCGCTTCAGTCCGTGCTTTTCACTGGCGTGAATGGAAGCGGCAAGACGACGCTTTTGCGCGTGGTGGCGGCACTATGGGAAAACTTCGGCAGTTGGCTTCGTTTAGGCAAGTCCCTTAAAGCGACTCAACAGGGACAACAAGGTTTGCTCACGGACGCGGGGTTAGTGGCGGTCGAACTGATTGGCTTTCAGTCTTCCCCAATTTGGCTCTTCATGGCATCCACTCAAGAGGCTTGGGAACAATTACAAGCACAGGTTGATAACAACGATGCCCACTACATCGGTGAAATCCGCAATGCACGCGGTCGTCCACAATTGATGCCGAATCAGGATGTGGATTGGTTGCATGCGATCAGGTTGCAAAAAGAAAAGCTCGAACTGGGGGAGGTCAACTCCGTGGAGAGGTTGCCCAATCTTGTGTTCTTAGAAGCGGAAACGCGCACGTTGCTTTCACCTCAGAGGGGGGATGGCAGTAAGATTCAACCTGAATCACTTTACCAGTGGTTCGTAACGTATGCTGGGCAAGACCGCTGGGAAGGGCATATCGAGTCGATGCTACGCAATTTGAAGATTCGGAATCCAGAGTTGTTCACACAGACAGTCTACAGGATCAGCAACTTTTTGGGAGAAGGCAAACGCATCACTGACTTTGATGATGATTTGCGTTTGTGGGTTCAATTCGGCAGGCGCAAAACCGATAGCCACCTCATTGATGAGTTGAGTTCAGGGGAAAAACAGTGCCTGATTATGATCTTCATGGCTTCACGTTGGCTCATGGAAGGAGGTATCTTGCTGATTGACGAACCTGATTTACATTTGCACGTGTCTTTACAACGGCAAGTGATTCACCACCTTGAACAAATCGTGCACAATCACAATGGACAATTGCTCATTACTTCGCATTCCCCAACCATGTGGGCAGAGTTTGGGGAACGTCAACGTATCCACTTGGGTGGGGCGATACATGAGCAAGTTTAAGTTAGAACTGCTTGGCAGACTCCAACGAGGGTTAGCAGTTGAGGGTGAAACCGACAAAATCATTGTTGAGGCATTCTTAAACGCAGGAGAGAAAGTAGGGCATTGGGTGGATTGGCGTAGTCTCGTGAGCATCCAAGCACTAGAAGGATCAAATAATATTCTCAAGGCACTCAAACAAGATAGCCGTATCTGGGGGCTTATTGATCGGGATTGGCGGAC
>CAIRDJ010000180.1 GCA_903877335.1 uncultured Chloroflexota bacterium
CACAAACTCTTTGCGCAACAGCGGAATGGACACCGCCGAGCGGATTTGTCGTAGGTAGTCTAAATGTCCCTTAAAGAAGGTTTCATCCGTCAATACAGAGATCATGGATGCGCCGTGTTGGGCATAAATTTGTGCCAGTGCCAGCGGATCGAAGGGGTCGATCAGCACCCCGCGCGAAGGAGAAGCATGCTTGACTTCGGCAATTAGGGCGACGTGCGCATGATTGAGCGCGGGTATAACGGGCAAAGCAGGCATGTTCGCTTGGGCAATCTCACGCTCCAGGGTGGCAACGGGGCATTGTTGTTTTGCGCTGGCAATCTCCTCAACCTTGCGCTGTAGAATCTTATCTAGGATGGTTTCGGTTTTGACGAAGTGGCTCATGCCTTGAACCCCTGCGAAACATCAATCAATTGCTGTAACTTGTTGAGGGCGTTGCCACTGTTGATCGAGTCGTTTGCAAGGTTAATCCCATCGGGGATGCTCTCTACCTTGCCCCCCACCATCAAAGCAGCGGCAGCGTTCAAGACCACCACATCACGCTTTGCGCCCTGTACGCTCCCATCCAAAATTCCCTTGAGAATATCAGCGTTGACTTGTGGCTCTCCGCCCAGCAGATCATGGATGGTTGCCCCATGAAACCCTAGCTCATACGGATTGAGTTCATAACTTTGAACGCGCCCATCTTTGTAATGGCTCATACGGTTGGGTCCAGTCGTGGTTAGCTCGTCTAGCCCACCATACCCATTGACCACCATCGCCTCCAACGACCCCAACCTTCCCAGCACGTGCGCCAGCATGTCTGTTAAATCTGCCGCAAACACCCCCATCAGTTGGCGTTGTGCGCCCGCTGGATTGGTGAGCGGACCCAAGATATTGAAGATTGTCCGCACGCCGATTTCTTTACGCGGAATTGCCACATGTTTCATGGCGGGATGTAAAGTACGCGCGAACAGAAAGCCAATCCCCACTTGATCGACACATTGCCCAACCTGTTCAGCGGTCAAGTCTAAATTGACTCCCAACGCCTCCAACACATCCGCGCTCCCACTTTTGCTGGTGGCGGCACGGTTGCCATGCTTTGCCACCGGGACACCCGCCCCTGCCGCCACAAATGCCACAGTGGTGCTGATGTTGAAGGTGCCGGATTTGTCTCCCCCTGTTCCACACGTATCTAAGAGGGTAGTGATGTCGGCTAGGACAGGTACGCGGTGAGCATTGTCACGCATTGCCTGCGCACTTCCACTGATTTCATCTTGGGTTTCGCCCTTCATGCGTAGCCCCATCAAATATGCCGCAATTTGCGCAGGGGTAGCGTCTCCGTTCATCACCTGATTCATGACGGCTTGGGCTTCTTCCGCTTGCAAATGCCCAAACCGCCCCACTAAATCAATTGCCTGTTGTATGGTCATTGCACTCATTGCTGTTTCTCCGTGATAACTTTGCCTCGTTGTGCTTCTACCCTGCTTTTCAATTTTTTCCACCGTGAACGGCGGTGTTTGGCGTTGGATTTTTCCACAACCTTTTCCAACCACAAATTTTCACCGCTAACCATCACGATCCACACACGTTCATCGGGTTAAACCAAGCGCAAGCGACTGCTCACCCACGGTTGCAGTGCGCCGGCGATGTAGTGATAGTGAATGGTTTGGAATGTCCAGTAAAGCAGGTAATGTCTCGCCAATTGGTTAGTTCTTCATAAATCGGTTTTCAAAAAAGTTTTTCAGAATGGTTGCCCCGTCTGGGGTTAGGATGCTTTCGGGGTGGAACTGTACCCCTAGAATGGGGTATTCACGATGGCGCAAGCCCATGATTTCGCCCGATTCCGCCCAGGCGTTCGCCTCTAAACTATCGGGAAACGTTGCCTCTTCCACAATCAGGCTATGATAGCGCGTTGCCACAAACTGCGTGGGCACATGGGTATAGATGGGGTCTTGGTTGTGCGTCACCATGCTGGTTTTGCCGTGCATCAAATTCCCCGCACGGACAACCTTCCCCCCGAACGCCTGCCCGATGGATTGATGCCCCAAGCACACCCCCAAGATCGGGATGCTTCCCCCACAATCCTGAATGACGGACATGGAAATGCCGGCATCGTTCGGGTCGCCGGGACCTGGCGAGATGATGATGTGCGAGGGGTTCAAGTGCTTCACTTGGGCGGGGGTCATTTCATCGTTGCGGATGACGCAAAGTTCCGCGCCAAACATCCCCATTTGTTGCACAATGTTGTAAGTGAAACTGTCGTAGTTATCAATCACCAAAATCATGATGGCTCCTTAACCAATGATGGATTCTTCCGCAAAACGGATGGCGGTTAAAACGGCTTTTGCCTTGTTGTAACATTCTTCGTATTCGCTACTAGGGACGCTATCGGCAACGATGCCCGCCCCAGCTTGTATGTAAACGCGATCCCCTTGCATCACCAAAGCGCGAATGGTAATGCACGTATCCATCGACCCGTCATAGCTGAAGTAGCCCACCGCCCCCCCATAGGTTGCGCGGCGTTCGCCCTCTAGCTCTTCGATGATCTCCATCGCCCGCACTTTGGGTGCGCCAGAAAGCGTGCCTGCTGGGAAAGTGGCACGCAACAGATCAAACGCATCCATGCCTGCACGTATTTTGCCAGTCACACGACTAACGATGTGCATCACATGCGAGTAGTATTCGACGAACATCATCTTAGGGACTGTCACCGTGCCATAGTCGCACACGCGCCCCAAGTCATTGCGCCCCAAGTCCACCAACATGACATGTTCAGCGCGTTCTTTTTCATCTGCCAACAATTCATGTGCCAACGCCAAATCTTCTGCAGGCGTTGCCCCGCGCTTGCGCGTGCCAGCAATGGGGTGCGTTTCGGCGACACCATCCTCAAGGCGCACCATCATCTCTGGGGATGCCCCCATCAAGGTGAAGTCCTCACCAAAGTTGAGCATGAACATGTAGGGGGATGGGTTGGTCGCACGCAACGCGCGATAGACCGCAATGGGGCTGGCACTGGTGCGACAGGTGAACCGACGCGACAGCACGATCTGGAACGCATCCCCCGCCGCGATATATTCTTTCGCGCTACGCACCGCTTGCTCATATTCCTCACGCGATAAATTAGAGACAGGCTCATCACGAAGCGGTTCAACCGCTTCAGCAGGAAGCGTGAGTGGCTGGCGCAAGCGATGATGCAGGGCATCAATGCGTGCCACCGCCTCATCAAAGGCAACGTTGGGGTCGCCTTCGTTGCGTGCGTGGGAAAGGAGTATGAGCTGATGCTCGGCGTGGTCAAAAATCACCATCGTATCCGCCAGCATATATGCCGCTTCGGGAACCTCTACCACCGTTTGAGCCGTTTGGGGCAGGCATTCAAAATAGCGCACCACATCGTAGCTGATGTAGCCCACCGCCCCACCCATCAAGCGCGGTAGGTTGGGAAGTTGGACGGCTTGCGTTTGAGCATACAATGCTTTGACCACATGAAGCGGATCTTCCCCGTTCAAAAGCGGACGCTGCGTGGTGATGCCATTCACAGTCTGGCTCACCTGCCCGTTGGTGATGGTGATGATCCCGCGTGGATTCACCCCTAAGAACGAATACCGCCCAACTTGCTCCCCCCCCTCCACACTTTCTAGCAGGAAGGAAGGTTGCCCCGTCTGTGCCAGTTTTAGATAAACCGATACAGGCGTTTCGAGGTCAGCTAAAAGGGTACGATAGATTGGGACAGAATTACCTTGTGAAAAGAGGTCGAGGACGGTCTCTCGTGCAGGAGAAACAGTCAGGAGATGGGTGGAATTGGCGATGTAATTCATCTAATTGCCCTTTGAGTGTCCAGCAAATAAACCCGGTCAACTACAAGGACGAGCGGGTTCACTCGCGGTGCCACCTTGTTTCGCATGAGCTACCCCATGCGCACTCACTGACGAACAGATGATGAACCATCAATTCGCGGTGTCATGATAACGGAACACTGCCGATATAAGCTACTTGACTAAGGTCAGCCTTTCGCTTACACAACTCGCCAGTCCATTCAACCTACACCCTGTACCATCTTCACAGCAACCGATGGCTCTCTGTAACAGTGCAAACTAGGCTTACTCTTCTGGGTCAACGTTTTTAGGAACGTATTAGACTTGAGGGATAGCTTACCCAATAATTGGGAACGTGTCAATCATTTGCTCAGGAATTTTCGTGTGATGGGGGTTCACTTATGGAAATTGCTCTAGCACGTCTGTACAATTCACCCACAACAAATGTTATTGGGGTAGATAACATGACCGTATCCAATCAAACCGTCGCTGATATTTTCGATCAATGCGCCAAAATGCTCCAGATCAAGGGAGAAAGCGTACATCGTTGGATGGCATATAGCCGTGTGGCAGAAGCAATCCGTGACCTACCACGTGATCTGTCTGCTATGGCACAAGACCGCACCCTCCATGATATACCCGGCGTTGGGAAGGTTTTGGCAGAGAAAATAGAGGAGTTGCTAAACACGGGGCAACTCGCCTTTCATCAGGAATTGCAAAAAGAAGTCCCGTTGGGCGTGGTGGAAATGACCGAGATTCACGGGGTGGGACCCAAAAAGGCAACCTTGTTCTGGAAGCAACTCAACATCACCACCGTAGCCCAACTGGAACAAGCGGCTTTGGAAGGTCGGCTTGCCACGTTGGAGGGCATGGGAAAGAAGAGCGAACAGAAAATCTTAGAGAGCATCCAATCCCAAAAGAAGCACCGTGACCGCACGCCACTAGGCGTTGCTTTACCCATTGCCAAGAACATCCTTGCCTATGTGTTGGAACTAGACGAAGCCTTACACGGTGAAATTGCCGGCAGTATCCGACGCGGGCGACCCACCATTGGGGATGTTGATTTATTGGTGGCGGGCACGAATCCAGAAGCGATCATGCAACGGTTTGTGAGTCATGGAGAGGTGGAACACATCAACGGGCAAGGCAAGACCAAAAGCTCGGTCGTGCTTCGGAATGGGTTACAGGTTGACTTGTGGGTATTAGAGCCGAGTCGCTTTGGGACAGCACTCCAATATGCCAGCGGTAGCCAGATGCACAATATCCGCATCCGCGAAATCGCGCTTAAAGCAGGCTACAGCTTGAACGAACACGCGCTCACCCCCATCAATGCGGCGGGCGAGTTATTGAGCGAGCAGGAAATCCTTTGTGCCACCGAAGAAGCGGTGTATGCCCACATCGGTTTACCGTGGATTGCCCCTGAACTGCGCGAAGATAACGGGGAGATTGAAGCAGCAAAAGCACAGCAACTGCCCCACTTGGTGGAACTCCAACACATCCGCGCCGATTTGCACATGCACACCACGTGGAGCGACGGAAGCAAAACCATCCGCGAAATGGCAGAGGCAGCGCGAGCGCGTGGGCTAGAATACATCTGCATCACCGACCATTCGATCACCTCACGGGTGGCAAACGGGCTAGGGATAGATCGCCTGTTGCAACAGCGTGAAGAGGTTCAACGGGTGAACGCAGCGATGGGGAATGGGTTCACCATCTTGCATGGGACAGAGATGGATATTCAACTGAATGGCACGCTGGATTATCCCGATGATATTTTAGAGCAATTGGATTTTGTGATTGCCTCTCTACATTTTGGGCTAAGTCAAGACCGCGCCACCATCACCAAACGCTTGCTCAATGCCATCAACAATCCCCATGTTGACATGATCGCCCACATGCGCGGACAACTCATCATGTCGCGCGAGCCAGCTGATTTGGATATGGATCAAGTTTTTGCCGCGGCACAAAAAACAGGCATCGCCTTTGAGATCAACTCAAACCCCAAGCGACTTGATCTTGAAGCGCAGTATGCCCGTCGCGCGGTTGAAATGGGGATTCCGATCAGCATCAACACGGATAGCCACCGCATTGAACAACTCGCCAATTTGGACTATGGGATTCGCACCGCGCGACGGGGTTGGGTGCCCAGCGAGCGCGTCATCAACACTTGGTCGCTTGAGCGTTTCCGTGAATGGGTGGGCAAGCGAGGAAAGGCATGACGGAGCAACAACCAAGAGCGGAACAGGTAGGCATGACGGTTTATATCCCGCCCCTGTGGTCATTCGGCTTGATGGTGCTGGGGGTTGGATTGTGTGTGTTGGCGACACTAGGGGCAATCATCCTGTTGGGTGGCACAGAACCCCCTCCCCCAAGCACCCCTCAACTGGAGTTGTTGTCCATACAACCGAGCGCGAACGTCGAGGGGCAACCCACCCCACCTCCCCCCTCACCTCAATTGGTGCAAATGGCAGTGAGCCTTGTCCCAAATTTTCAGTTAGGGGGGGCAACACTTGCGCCCGTCTATCTTTCCCCTACCCCAGACACCCTCTCCGTTGGGCGACAGATCGCCGTCATCAATGTGGGCGGTAGTGGGTTGAATGTGCGCATGGCACCCGGCATCAACCAAGCTATCACCTTTGAATCCCCTGAACGCACCCTGCTGACCATCATCGGCGGACCGGCTACGGCAATGGAAGATGCGTATACATGGTGGCAAGTGCAAGACCCCTTCACGGGGCAACAAGGATGGGCTGTTGATTTGTATATGGAGGTTCAACCCAAGTGAGCATGACCGAGCCACACGCCCGCGTGAAAATCCTGCGTGACTTGCTGAATTACTACAGTTACCGCTACTACATCACGCACGATCCAGCTGTCACCAATCAAGAATATGATGCGTTGTACCAAGAATTGGTCGCGCTAGAGGCAAACGATCCCCAACTCATCACGGCGGATTCTCCCACGCAACGGGCAGGGAGCGACCTGAGCGAGGACTTCGCAAAGGTGGAACATCCCGCCCCCATCTTGAGCCTATCCAATGCGTACAGCGCAGAAGACTTGTGGGCATGGCAAGAACGCAACCAGAAACTTCTACCGGAACAGACCGTTTTAGACTACACGCTAGAGCCAAAATTAGATGGCTTGACGCTGGTTGTGACCTATGAACATGGCATCCTCACCCAAGCCGCCACGCGCGGAAACGGCATCATCGGGGATGATGTCACCCCCAACGTGCGCACCATTCGCAATATTCCGCTTCGTATTCCAGTGGAAGAAAGTTCCCTCACCCCTCCTGCCAAATTGGTCATTCGTGGGGAGGTGCTGTTCTTGCTCAAGGATTTTGAAGCACTCAACCGCGCCCAGCTTGAGCAAGGGCTACCGATTTACATCAACCCACGCAATACGGCTTCAGGCGCACTCAAACAGAAGGACTCGCGCATTACCGCCACGCGCCCCCTCACCGCCTATTTTTACGATGTGGTGACAGGGTTGAATGAGCATGAGGTCAACCCTGCTAATCGTTGGGAACGCTTGAATTATCTACGTGAGTTGTGCCTGCCGATTGCGCCTGATGTCGCTCACCTGCCTGATATGCAAGCGGTCATTGATGCCTTGCCGACTTGGGAGGCACGCCGTCGCACACTTGGTTTTGAGATTGATGGCGTGGTCGTCAAGGTAAATAACTTACGCTTGTTTCAAGAATTGGGCATTGTGGGCAAAGACCCGCGCGGGGCAATTGCCTATAAATATCCCTCTCAAGAGGCAAGCACACGCCTCAACAGCGTGACCATCAGCGTGGGGCGCACAGGGCGCATTGTGCCGACTGCCCAATTAGAGCCAGTCTTTGTGGGCGGGGTGACAATTAGCAACGCCACCTTGCACAATTATGATTTTGTGGCACAACATGACATTCAACTGGGCGATCGGGTGATCGTCAAGCGTTCGGGGGATGTGATTCCGTATGTGGTGGGACCCATTGTGGGTGATCGCAACGGGGAAGAACAAGCCATTCTCCCGCCCGAACAATGCCCGTACTGTCAAACCATGATTGCCCATCCTGACGGGGTGGTTGATTACTATTGCCCCAACACCGAATGCCCAGAACGAATCTTCCGTCAGTTGGACTTCTTCGTGTCAAAGGGTGGGCTAGACATTGAGGGCTTCGGCACGCAAACGGTGAAACAGTTGCTAGATCAAGGATTGATCGCCAACGAGGCGGACATCTTCCTGCTCACCCGTGAGCAACTTTTGACGTTAGAAGGCTTCAAGGACAAAAAAGTAGACAACCTTTTACAAGGAATCAACCTTGCCAAAACCCGCCCATTGACCCAAGTGCTCACCGCATTGGGGATTGAAGGCGTGGGTGGAACAGTGGCAAAGTTGCTGGCGGATCACTTCAACACGATAGACTCGCTAGAGCAGGCAACCGTTGACAACCTCCTCACGGTGGACGGCATCGGCGAAGTCATTGCGGAAACGGTGGTGGCGTGGTTTGCTGACCCCTATCACCGTACCTTGCTGGCGAAGCTCAAGGCGGTGGGCTTGACCTTTGAAAGCCAAGCGCGACAGCGAGACAGCGATGCCCTGCAAAACTTGAGTTTTGTCATTACAGGGACGCTCCCCACCTTAACGCGCGATGAGGCAAAGACGCTGATCGAGCAACACGGCGGCAGTGTGAAAACCAGCATCGGCAAGCAAACCAGTTATCTGCTGGCGGGTGAATCCGCCGGCAGCAAGTTAGACAAAGCACAAAAACTCGGTATCCCTATTTTAACAGAGGCGGATTTAATCGCACGGATTGTCGCCCATACAGGAGCATGAACAACTTGGGAACGGTGACGATTCAACACGGCAAAGAAAAACCCATCCAAAATCAACATCCTTGGATTTATTCAGGTGCCATCAGCAAACTCACGGATGACTGTCAACCCGGTGACATTGTCACGGTTGTGGACAGCAAGGGGCGTTTTTTGGGACGGGGGTATTACAACCCCACTTCACAAATCCGCGTTCGCATGCTGACCTGGCAAGATGAAACCATCAACGAAGAATGGTGGTACGATCAGCTTTCACGCGCCGTACATTCCCGCATGGTTTATCAAGATGAATTTGACGCAGGCGTGAATAACGCGGTGCGTCTTGTCAATGCGGAGAATGATTTCCTGCCCGGCTTGGTGGTTGATCGGTATGGCGAATGGTTGGTATTACAAAGCCTGACGCTGGGGATGGATCATCACAAAGAGGTACTCAGCAACTTGCTTGCCGAGATGCTCAAACCGCGTGGGATTTATGAACGCAGTGATGTAGACATTCGGCGCAAAGAAGGATTGAAGGATCAAACAGGGTTACTGTGGGGAGAGGAGCCACCCTCCATGATCGAGATCGAGGAAAATACCTTGATCTTTTCGGTGGATGTTCGCAATGGGCACAAGACCGGCTTTTACCTAGATCAACGCGAAAATCGAGGATGGCTTCATGATTTGTTGTATCTGGACGGGGACGACTTGCACGAAGACAAGCGGCGGGTCTTGAACATGTTCAGCTATACGGGCGGGTTTGGGTTGTACGCGCTGGCAGCAGGGGTGAAGCAGGTGGTCAATGTGGACTCCTCCCAAGCTGTCTTAAAAGTTGCCAAAGACAGCATCAAGCGGAATGAGCTACCGCTAGAAAATGCTCAATTCGTTACGGGGGATGCCTTTCAAGTGTTACGGGATTACGTCACACAAGGGGAGCAGTTTGATGTAGTCGTGCTAGACCCGCCCAAATTTGCCCAATCTACCAAAGATGTTGAGGGAGCAACGCGCGGTTACAAAGACCTCAACCTACAATCCTTCAAGCTGATTCGCTCTGGCGGGTATCTGATGACCTTCAGTTGCTCTGGGGCAATCAGTCAAGACTTGTTCCAAAAAGTCGTCTTCGGCGCGTTAGCAGACAGTGGCAGACAGGCGCAAATCATCCGTCACCTGAGCGGGAGTGAAGATCATCCAGTGGCATTGACCTTCCCAGAAGGAGCGTACCTAAAAGGGTTGCTGTGTCGTGTGTGGTGAGGCATGGCGACGTTCCGTCTCCAGTTGTGCCTGTACCAGTTGATCCACCTTGCGCCCTGTTTCCACCCAACTGATGCGGCTTAAGCCCAATTTCTCGCGGATGGTTTCGGCATCTAACCCGTTCCGCGTATCTTGCACCGCGCTTGTCCAACGCAATACCTCAAACGACAAGCGCGTGGGCAACCCCGCCCCCTCGCCAATATCGGACAAGATATATTCAAGGTTGCGTGCGGTACAGGTGAACACCTTCTCGGTGATTTGATATTGCAATTTGTACTGTTCAAAGCCTGCTAACCATGCCTGACTGATCAGAATCTTGCGTTCTTTGTAGATGTTTTGCGCGGTCTGATAGATGTGTATGTAGGGTTCTTCCGCCTCTGCGTGAATGTCGCTGACGACCAGACGCATCGCCTCATTCTTCTTGATCGCGGTTTCTAGGAGCAACGTCAACAGGACTTGGGGGCGCCTATCGATTCCATCTTTACGGCGCATGGTTTGGGAAAAGCGTATTGCTTCTTGAATTTCAAGCGCGGTGAGGGCATACGAGAGGGGGGCTTCTTGGTTGCGTTGCACAACCAATTTAGCAGGATCGTGCGCAAGCACATGGATAGTACGAAGCCACTTGAAAAACACCTTGAGCGACGTCACCCGACGCGCGTAGGTCTTGCGGCTACACGGCACACCGCGCTCATGTTCCATCCAGTTTAGAAAGGCGTTCAAAGCTGGAGTTTGAAAGGCTTGGAGGGACGTTTCCATGCCCCCGTGTTCCCCTAGCAAAACAATATCCGCCAGAAAGGCTTTGATGGTGTGTTCAGATTTACCCTCTTGGCGTAGGTACTGTTCAAAGAATGGCAAGGTTTGCACAAGCGGAGTCCGTTTATCGAGGTCGTCAACCGATTGGGGTTCAAGCGAGAACAACGGGAGTTGTTGAGAATCAGCCATCTTCTGCACCTCAGTATGCAGTCTGCCATTACGGTGTAGTGTACGCCTTCAACACGGCGGGGTCAACAATCCAGCCCTCTGCGCGGGGAATTGTTGTCGGAATGCCGTAGTTGTGGTCACGCTGTTGATATGCCCAGGCAGCTTGAATCATCGCCAGCACCGCGTCCAAAGTGTCCCCCTTGTGGTCTGCCAAGCAACAGGCTTGGTCAGCTTCGGAAAGATGAATCTCCACATCATAGAAGCGCGCCGCCCCCATTGTGAGTTGCTCTAGCAGATGGGCACGCTGATTGAAGCCGTGCGCGGGGTTTTGCTCTGATTTATACCCCCCCTTCACACCCGTTAGCGCACGCACGAAAAGAGCAGGATAAACCTCAACAACGGTACAGGCGGAAGCTGTGACACGGTGAGCAGGCAGATTCGCCCCGAAAGTTTCTAAGCGCGTTGCCCCCTCATAGAACATCTTGCCGACGGGGATATAGTCCATTTGCATCGGGCTTTGTGCGCCAGCGAGTTTATCTGTGTGGCGGAAGTGATAGCGGTCTCCTTTGGCACGCACTCGGCTATACTCCCGCACTGCACGCACAAACTCAGTTTTGCCCAATGCTCGCACACGCGCGATCATCTGTGCCCAATCGGTTTCCCATTCGATATTTTGCAGGAAGCGCAGAGGCAATCCCAACGCGCAATCAAACCCTGCCACACAATGGGGCGACTGCCCTAGCCACGCTTCTAAAAGCTCAAACGTGTGCCAGCGGTGGATCATTTGTAGCGTGAGTTGGTTACGCTCCATGTGCCCCACCGCCATGATGAGGGGCTTGGTCTGGGTGGGGGCACTGGTGAAGTCTAGCCCAACAATCTGCATGGTTAGCGTTTCAAGTTCCAATGATCGCTGGTGTATACCGTGTGATAAAGCGTGAGGGCGTGGTCTTGTTCGGCGTCACTCAATGGCTCCAGTTTCCAATCCATCCCGAAGGTTTGGGCAAAGGCAACGGCAAAACTCTCCGCGACGGTTTGCCACGCCACCGACACACCCAACGCCTCCGTTAAGGTGGTTGCGCGTTGTGCCACCTGTTGACGTGCCAAAGCGCGTTGCCCCTCATCAGCATAAGCCAAGACTTCACAAATGAGCGTGATGTCCCCGTATAACGGTAAAGTGCCGTGTTGTAAGACGGCTTGGTGACGGCGTAACTGTGCGCTACCGATCAGCTTCTTACCCGCCCATGTGATCTCATACTTGGAGGGAACTTCAAAACATACCGCCCCTATGGAATCTGTCGGTGTGTCTGGAGACATGGCTTGAACCGATAGCTCAAGTTGTGCCATCGCCAAATACAACGCCTCGCTGATGCGAAGATAAGTGGGCAAGATGCCCCCCCGCGCA
>CAIRDJ010000181.1 GCA_903877335.1 uncultured Chloroflexota bacterium
GCGCACGCGATTGTTCTTAGCGGTGCGCGTGCTGTACTCCTGCACAAGGGTTAGCTTGGCAAGTTTGGAAGTGCGCTCTAAGAGCGTAGCAAATCCATAGCGCACGTTGCCCTCGTGTTGGGCATCGGTCTGCTGGCGTGCCTGCTTGATCCACGCGAGATATTCGATAATAGCGGGGTGGTTGGGGGCAATGGTGACGGGCATGAGTGGTGACTTCCATTCATCATCGGGATAGTACGCTTGATTATAGCGCATGTGTGGGGGTGCAAGTAGTGGAAGATTTTTGCATGTGCCACGTTAGCGGTGGGGGAGGAAATCTTTTTCCATTCTAACCCTTCCACATTCGTTAACAATCCAAGGGGTGGGTTGCCCACCCCCCAGACTGAAGCTGTTACATATTTTGGATGATGTGTGTTGCAAATTCGCTGGTCTTGACCTCGGTTGCGCCTTCCATTTGGCGGGCGAAATCATAGGTGACAACCTTCTGTGAGATGGTCTTTTGATAGGCTTCTTCGATCAAGCGTGCTGCCTCAAACCATCCCATGTGTTCGAGCATCATCACCCCACTGAAGAGGAGCGAGCCAGGGTTCACCACGTCTAAATTGGTGTATTTGGGTGCGGTGCCGTGTGTTGCCTCAAACAAGGCGATCTCATCCCCAACGTTTGCACCCGGTGCAATGCCCACGCCGCCCACTTCAGCAGCAAGCGCGTCGCTCAGGTAGTCGCCGTTGAGGTTGGTCGTAGCGATCACATCATGCTCACGGGGGCGCAAGAGCATCTTTTGGAACATGATGTCAGCGATGGTATCTTGAATGAGGATTTTCCCTTCGGGAACACGTCCACCGTGGTTGGCGGCAACTTCATCCCAACTGATAACCTCGTCCGCAAATTCTTCTTTCGCCAGTTCATAGCCCCAACGTTGGAACGCGCCCTCGGTGTACTTCTGGATGTTGCCCTTGTGAACCAAGGTGACGGACTTGCGCTTGCGTTCGATGGCAAACTTGATGGCAGCGCGGATGAGACGCTTAGAACCGAACTCGCTCACGGGCTTCACGCCTAAGCCTGCGCCCTCAAAAAAGCCGGTTACGCCCAACTCTTCGCGCAGGAACTTCGCCAATTTTTCGTTTTCAGGTGAGCCTGCCTCAAATTCGATGCCGGCGTAAATGTCTTCGGTGTTCTCACGGTAGATCACCACATCAACATCTTCGGGGTGATGCAGTGGGCTAGGCACGCCAGCATACCACTTGACAGGGCGGATACAGCTGTAGAGATCAAGCACTTGGCGCAGGGTGACGTTTAGGCTACGGAAGCCTTCACCGACGGGTGTGGTCAAAGGACCTTTAATGCCTACCAAGTATTCGCGCAGTGCTTGAAAGGTTTCGTCGGGCATGTAGTCACCGTCGTAAACTTGCGCGGCTTTTTCCCCGCTGTAAATTTCCATCCAGCTAATCTTACGATTGCCATTGTAGGCTTTTTCTACCGCGGCATCCCAAATGCGCTTGCTTGCGGTCATGATGTCATAGCCGATGCCGTCCCCTTCAATGAAGGTGACAATCGGACAATCAGGCACGACTAACTTACCGTTTTGTACAGTGATCTTTTCGCCAATTTCTGGAACTACGATTTTTTCAAAAGCCATGTGAACTCCTCAGATATGGAAAGGGTTGAAATGTGAAGTGTGCAATGAAACGCGAATTATATCAGAGAATGATCCCCTAAAAAAATGGGTACATTTGCACGCATCAAAAAATAAACTGATGATAAAATGGGGTGTGTAGTTAGAAAGACCGATCGCCACAGTTGAAAGGAAATTCATTGATGAACACTGCAATTATACAGGTGATAGTTGGGGTCTTGTTCGTATACATCCTCTTGAGCCTACTTGTCTCACAGATTAACCAAGTGATCGCCTATGTGTTAAACATCCGCGCGGAACAGCTACGCAAGCGCATTGGGGAAATCGTGGTCGATTCGTCCGTACAGAGGCAAATCCTAAGCCACCCTTTAGTGGGGTTGGTGTCAAATTCAACGAAGGGGAGCAATAGCCAAGCCTTCATTAGCAATCGTACCGCGCAAATCAGTCAAGTGGCTTCTTCTTCGTTCGCGAAAGCCATGGTCAACATCTTCACCGACCCCTACCTAGAACTCTACAGCGCGATTGCGCTGGTGCGTAACGACGAAGAACGCAACAATCTTGAGGAGATTGTCACCCAGCTTCGCGCGAATGCCAACGATCCCACGCGCTCGGTGGCGGTGTTGAACCACCTCCACGAAAAGATCAACCAACTGACCCCTCCCGACCGCAAAGACCGCAAAGCCTTGTTGCGCTCGTTAGGCTCGGTTTCTGCGGCGTTGCGCAGTATTCAGTCCGGCAATAGTCGTTTGTTTCAGTTGTTAGATGGGGTCAGTCGCGTGGAAAATCGCGCCTTTCAACAGGCGATGGATTCCATTTTGGCGCGTGTGCAAGATGTGCATCAGGCAGAAGCAGCGATCGAGGAGTGGTTCACGAACAAGATGGATCAGACGAAAAGCGTGTACGCCATGACCATGCAAGCTCTTTCGTTGGGGGTGGGAATCTTCTTGGCGATTGCGCTCAATATTGATACGTTGCAACTGGCAAAATCCCTGTGGACGGACCCCATCCTGCGTGGCAACTTGAGCACGCTGGCACAAACGACCGACCTTGCTAGGGCGATTGAGTCGAGCAGTACGCTGGATATTCCCGAAGAGGGTTCAACAACAGAGCAAATCGTGCAAAGCTACGCCACAGCACAGGGGACGGTTGACCAACTCCTTGCCCTCAACTTACCCATTGGTTGGACGTTCCACACGCCTAGCGTAGCGGACGCAACCACCGGCTACAGTCCTGTAAATGATCCACGCAATTTGTATGCGTTGGTCAACCCGTTTTCGGGCGGGAATTGGTTTTTGCGCGTGTTGAGTAAAATCTTTGGGTTGCTGCTCACAGCGTTTGCTGTGGCGCAAGGTGCGCCCTTCTGGTTTGATATTCTGCGCCGCTTGACCAATACGCAGGGTACAGGCTCGAGTAGCCCAAATGTGGTGATTAACACCACCAATGGGCAATCCACTTAGAGCTGTTGCTCCTCTCGAATTTCGTCTAAGAGTGCCATACACCCCAACTTGATGAGGTCAAACACGGCATCAAATCGCCCATCATAGTAGGGGTCTGGCACTTCTTGCAAAGGCGTTAGCCCACGTTTGTAGGCGGCATCCAAGAAGAGTTGCACTTTGTGTGGGGAAATATTGAACTGCTTTAGGTCAGCGTGGTTTTGCTTGTCCATCGCCAAAAGATAGTGGAAATGTTCAAAGTCTTGCGTGCTAATCTGACGAGAGCGACCGTGATGAGGGATGTTATGCTCCTTCAAGACTTTGAGCGTGCCTTTGTGGGCGGGCTTGCCTAGGTGCCAATTGCCGATACCGGCAGAATCCACTTGAATCCGATCTTGTAAGCCGTGCTCGCGCAAGGTCTGGCGGAATACCCCCTCCGCCATAGGCGACCGACAAATGTTACCCAAGCAGACGAACAGAACCCCGACCATGCTTTCTCTCCCGATTGATGAACGACCGACGAACGAACCATTTCATTCCCTCGCGTTGAAGGGCGATAGTGTTTTCTTGCTGCTGAAGCCTGCCTCACCACAATGAGCGGTGAACATCCAAACCAACGTTCAACAAGTGCCCCAAATGGGGACTTTCGTGATGTTGTGCTGGTTGGGTTTCATCGTGTGCCACAGTCAATAACAACCACAACCACAACTCTGCCAATAATAATGGTTTATCAGGATAACTTGTGATGAACCCACGCGCAAGCGTATCAGCGTTGGGGTGGGATTGTTCTAGCAGGCTAAGCAGTAAACGCGCGGCATATTGATGCCCGTTGCCCAACAGCGGTTTCACGGCATGAATCCCCACGCCCATTTGAGCCGGCGCGAAACCTTGTGGGAATACACTACCCCCGTCCCCAAGCACCAGCACCACCGCCTCTTCTACTGCCCGTGTGGGGAGGATGGTTTCGAGCGTTTGGGATAACAAAGTCCTGTGCTGTGGGTGGGTGGACAAGATGATTTCTAGCGCGGTGTCATAAGAGGCGCGCTCAATCAGGCGCAAGTTCACCAGCGGATTTTCCCCAAATAATTTTGCCCCATTCCAACTGAGCGTTCCCATGCCTTGAAGGTGTGCCGATTTCTGATTCATGCGCCCGATGAAGGTTCCCAAGGTTTGCCCCATTTGAAGCCACTCTGTGGGGCACATTTGGTGGTGGGGGACTGCTGTCAATTCAGATTCGATGCTACACGCCAGGTCGTTGTCAACATGATAATGAAAGATGGACGGGCAAACAGCATCGTTTACATGGTGGGCAAGCCGATAGTACAGGCTCTGTGCCATGTAGTGCGCGTGTAAAGCCGTCTGGTCGGTGATGGGGGAGCGATAAATGCGCACGATGAAACCGCGTTTTTGTGCGACGGGGCGCACGGTATAAGTACAACTCTGTGTGTTTTGGTGGAGGAAATGAATCTGTTCGGGCTTAACGCTGATGGGCAATCCACACGCTCCGAGCGCATATTCGAGTTGGTTGCGGAGGGTGTGGGAGGGCGGCGAGAATTTATTCACGGGGGATATACGCGAGGATGTCTAGCCCCAATTGCGTGATCTGGTCGGGACGGCGCACGGTGCGATCTGTCACTTCCAGCGTGAACGCCAAGATGAACCCCAAGAACAGCGCAACCCCAACTTGTAGCACACTTCCGAAACGGTCAGTAATCGGTGGGAAGACAGGCGTAATGCGGATGTCATCTAACACGGTGACGCGCGCCGGTTGGTTGCCAAATTGCGGGAAGTAGTCTTGGCTTTGGTTTTGTAGGACGAGCAAAGCGGATTCGGCGATCTTGACCAATTCGTCTGGATTGTCCCACGAGATGAACAATTGCCCCACGCTTCGCTCATGATCCGCTGCAATGCCCAAGAGTTGCGGATCAATCGTGAGGTTGTGTTGCGCCTGCACTCTGAAGGCAACCTCACGCGCGAAACTGCTGGTTCTTGCCCACGTGATTAACGCCTTGACCGTTAGCTCCGACGATAGCCAAACGTCTTGAAAATCGCCATCGCGATTGGGGATGGCATCGAGGGCTTGTGCCGCGCTGAAGCGCACCACGGTCGTATAACCGGTTGCGTTTTGCCGTAGCGCAGCAGGAGCGAACGCCCCCTGCGCCGCCATCACCGCCAGCAAGACCACCAACGGCAACATCATCAACCACCAGCGTCGCCGAATGGTTGCCCACACCAAGATCAACTCGAGCGGAACATTCACGGTCATGACGAGGTTGCCCCTTCATTTTTTTTCCACACAAAGGGCTGTTGGGTGCGGTGTGCGTGAAGTGCCTGCTCAATGTAGTGGCTAATCTCCCGTTCAAAGACGCTTTGGTCAAAGCGTTCCGCATTGGCGCGCAAATCTTCCACAGCATAGCGCGATGCGTCAAAGTCCAACATGGCTTGAGCCAGGCTATCAACAGTTTGTTGATAGAACAATTCCCCAGTTTTACCAGGTATGACTGTATCCAACGCGCCCCCTTGACCGAAAGCAATCACCGGTCTGCCGGCGGCTTGAGCTTGCACAGGAGCAATGCCAAAGTCCTCTAAACCGGGGAAGATGAACGCCTTCGCACGCGCCATCAAGTCATTCAATTGGTGATCGGGCACGTAGCCTAAAAACTCAACAGTGGGACCTGCCAGCTCTTTGAGGCGGTTGAGTGCCCGCCCTGCCCCTGCAATCTTGAGCGGTGCGCCAATGCGCGTGGCAGCTTGAATGGCAAGGTCAATGCGCTTGTACGGAATTAAGCGAGAGACACACAAGAAATAATCATCGTGTGAATCTGCCGGCTTAAAGCGAGAGGTATTGACCGGAGGGAAGATAATATCCGACTCACGACGGTAATAGCGTTTGATGCGCTTTTGAACGGCGGTGGAGATGGCAATGAAGTGTGTAACCCGTTGCGCCCCACGATAATCTACCCAGCGCAACAAGCGGATGAGTGGACGCACAGCAAGGCTTAAAATTGAGCCGAACCCCTCGCGCTCCAGGTAAGATTCAATTTGCCAGACGTAGCGCGTGGGAGTCAAACAGTAGCAAATATGAACCGCGTTCTCGTCATGTTGGATGATATGGCAAAAGCCGCTCTTGTTGCTGACGATTACGTCATAATCATCCAGCTTGGTTGCTCCCCAAATTAGCGGGTACAATGCCAGGTAAAGTTGATGGTGACTGTAGATAAACGGGAGTTTATCGGTCGAAAGCGTTTGAATATTCCATGCCCGATAGGCTTCTGGCATTTCTGCTTTGTCGTACATGCTGGTGTAGATCGGACTGTTGGGATAAAGATCAACCAGCACTTCCAACACGTCCTCTGCGCCACCACGTTGGTTAAGCCAGTCATGTACGATTGCCAGTTTCATTTGCGATACCAGAGGTTGCTAGGTGAGCAGAAAAGATTGACCTTACGGCGTTAGTATCCTCGACAGGCTTATCAATTGTCAACGGGTAGTGTGAAACCGCGCGTGTGATTCGCTAAAGCGGCGCGGTCTTCGGCTAGAAACTAGGAGGATGAAGCAACTGCTGAATCGGCTTATAGCTCATTCGATGCAACCCTTGCTTTGCCCCATGTTGCAGGAGTGCCTCACGATGCTTTTGTGTGCCATACCCCTTGTGATCCTCAAACTGGTATTCAGGGTAATGGGTGACGAGGCTACACATGTGGCGGTCTCGCCAGACTTTTGCCAGCACGCTGGCGCACGCAATGGATAAACTGTGGCGTTCTCCTTGTGTGATGCGCATCACACGACTTGCCTCAAAGGGGACGCTCTTCCAGGTTCTGTTTCCATCCAGCAACAACATATCCGGCTCGGAGCAGTTCAGCTGGCGCAAACACCCGCGCACCGCCTGCTCCATCGCCTGCGCGTGGGCACGTGCCAACCCCATCGCGTCGATCTCATGCGCTTCCACTTGGGCAACTTCCCAAGCAGATGCCACGTGCTGAATGGGTTCGTATGCCGTTTCGCGCTGGCGATGCGTCATCTGCTTGCTGTCCTTAATGCCCTTGAGGGTCTCCAGCAGATCGGGTTGCCCCAATGGGAGGCACACTGCCCCCACCACCAAGGGACCCGCCCACGCCCCATAGCCCACTTCATCCACTCCGATGATGATAGGTTTGCCCTGCGCTTGAAATTCGTGTTCAAGCGTGAGTGGGGTGGTGCATGCGCTACGACGTGGGGGCATCATACACGCCCTGTTGCCAATTGCGACGGATTTCCCAAATTTCTTGGAGGATGTGTAGGGTATCTTGGAAGAGTTTCATGCGAGAGTCGGCATCAAAATACCACGTGATGGGCATCTCATAGATTTTGTAACCGCGCTTGACTGCCAAGAAAACCAACTCGACATCAAAGCCAATGCCATTCATGCGCTGGATACGGAAGAGGTCTTCGGCGGCTTTGCGTGAGAATAGCTTGAAGCCACATTGTGTATCTTCAAACTGATTGACTGCCATGAGCTTCACGATGGTATTCAGCACGCGCCCCATAATGTGGCGGTATTCGGGTTCATCCACGCGACGTGCGCCTTGTGCTTCTCTGCTTCCTAGAATGACATCGTAGGATTGCATGTTGGGGGCGATGAATTTATCCAACTCGTCAATTGGCATCGAAAGATCGGCATCACACATGAAGCGATACTCCCCTTGTGCAAGCAACATGCCGGCTTTGACCGCCAACCCCTTCCCGCGCGTTTTCACCACTAACAGCTTGACGTAAGGATGGGTTTCGCTGTAGTGCTCTGTGACCGCTGCCGTGCGGTCTGCGCTGCCGTTTTCGACCACAATGACCTCCGCAGAAAGCGAGCGACTGCGCAAGTATTGGTCGATCTTCTCCAGTGTGGGGGGCAAGCGATGCTCCTCATTGTGTGCTGGAATCACAATTGATAGGAAGGGTGTATTCTCGACGTTCAAGAAATAGTCTCCTGATGAAGGGCAGTTTTATTGGGGTGGAATGAGCATTTGGTCAATTGTTTCTGCATTCACTTGGATATTGGCTTGGATGCTCCGCCGTTTTTGAAGCAGCTTAGGAAGCTCGATCATCCCCTGTAACATCCCACGCAACCGCGCACGGGCAGCTTCTCCACGCCACGCGCGCAATGCTTCTAAGGCGATGCTACCCTGTTTGCGAATGATCTTCCCACCGTGTGCTTGCCAGACGCTGCGAGGGACATCCTTAACGAGTAGGTAGATGCTGTTGCGCCCATCATGGAAACTGGCAGTCACCCCGCCTCCCGTAGCAGAGAGATGATGGTACACGATGGCATGGGGTGTGTAAAGACACCTCCACCCCGCAAGTTGTGCCCGCCATCCTAAATCGACATCCTCTAGCAGAAAGAAGAAGTCATCGTCCAACAAACCAATTTGATCGAGCATGGTTCGACGATAAGTTGAAGACCCGCCACACGCGCTGAACACATACGCCAATTCGTCAAACTGTCCTTCATCTTTTTGCCACACGCCCCGATTAATGGCGCGTCCATCCTGGGTGAATTGATCCCCCGTGGTGTGAATGGTGTCGCGCCGATCGAACAGGAGCATCTTGCTGGCGACGCTTCCCACCTGTGGATCATGCGCGAAGGCATCCACCACCGCTTGCGCCCAGTTTGGGTCAACGGCGGTATCATTGTTCAGCAAGCAAATGTATTCCCCTCGTGCGCGTTCCATCCCTGCATTGCATGCCCCCGTAAAGCCATGATTGTGGGGGAGCTGTACCCAGATCACCTCGCTAAAAGTGGACTCGGTGAACTCGCGTGAGCCGTCGTGTGAGGCGTTATCGACGATGATAACCTCAAGGTGGGGGTAGGTTTGTTGACGGAGCGCAGTCAGGCAATCCTGCAAGAAGTGCTTTCCGTTCCAGTTTGGAATGACCACCGAGAACAAACCGCTAATCATGTGACAAATTCCCATCCGCTTGTAAGAAAGCGTCTACCGCGCTTTGCCAACTGCGCAGGGTGATCCCCAAGTGGTTGGCACTCACATTCATTAGCCCGCCGTGTGCAGGTGGACGTGAGGCGCGTTGCCATTCCTCGCTGGTGATCGGCGTGATGGGGGTGTGGGAGTAGCCAGCTTGATCGAGAATGTAGCGGGCAAATTCCCAGCGCGAAGCCTGCCCCTCGTTGACCAGGTGATACGTGCCATAACGTTTTGTGTTCAGCAACTGTAAGACCGCCTCGGCTAGGTCATTGGTATAGGTGGGATTGGCAATCTCATCTGTCACCACGCGCAAGTCTTTTCCGCTTTGCACGGCGCGTAAGATGGAGTGTACGAAGTTTTTGCCCCCATGAGCAAATAGCCATGCAGTGCGAACGATGTAATGACGTGGTAACACGCGCACCAATTCTTGTTCCCCAACATATTTGCTATAACCATAGGGGTTGATGGGGTTGGGGGTGTCATATTCCCAGTAGGGGCGGTCGGTGCGCGTTCCATCAAAGACCTCGTTCGTGCTGATGTAAAGCATTTCTGCCCCAACGGTGGCACATGCTACGGCAAGGTTGCCTGTACCCAAGCCATTCATGCGCACCGCCCGCTGTGGATCGGTGGCACAACCGTCTACATCCGTCCATGCCGCACAGTGAATCACGGTGCTGGGGCGATGCACGGCGAAATAGCGTTGTACCGCGTCAAAGTCGCTGATGTCCAACTCTGGTAAGTCCACCAGTCGGAGCGTCGCATCTGAAATTCGTTGTGCGATCTGGCTACCTAGTCGCCCGTTCGCGCCAGTGATGAGAAGGGTCATGGTTGCGGGTCTCCTGCCCAATACGCCCAACAATGTTGAACGCATGTTTGCCAGTAATCGTGTGCATCGTGGTAGCCTTCCGACATCCCCACGAAAAACCCAACACCGGGAATCCCAGTGGACTTGCGAACCACCAGGGCACACAAGTTCGGTCGGTTTGCGTGGGCTTCATCATAACAAATGTCTTGCAAGAGTTCATACAGCAAACGGTTACGATGATGCAAAGGTGGGAACATTGCCACGCCCAATTCCCGATAGGTGATGAAGTGGCGCTGTTGGGCAACGTTGACCAAGATTGCCAGCATTTGCGCCTTGCTTGCCTGATAATCCGTCACCCCGCCCGTTTTCATCGTAAGCTAACCCGCAGGGTGCTGTCGCTGAATTCAATCTCGTTCACAGTGTAAATATTTCCGTTTGCCGCAAGGGTGGCGGAATCCACAATCTGGTTGAGTTGCGCTTCCAGCGTGTGGATAAATTCGCCTAATCCGTCTTTTGGCGTGCCGAATAGTTGCCCGTTGACCTCCAGTCCCAACGCTTCAAAACGTCGTGTTGTCGGTTGCACCCGTAACACCACGCCCACCGATTGAGATAACCCGAAGATTTCGTTGGCAACATCGAAGCGAGCGATCACCCCGTTCAGGCGCAAATCGAACAGTGCGTTGCGGATGATGAACCCGTTCAGTGCAAGTCCCTCGGATGAACAGGCGGACGTGTATTGCTGGCACAAGCGGGTCAAATCCGCCTCAGTGAGCGTGACGACCGCCCCGCGTTGCCCGCTTTCGGTTATGCCCACCTCCACCTGAACAGCAAAGTTTTCAAGCGACTGGTTGCCGAACGCACTCGCTTGGAGCATCACCGATGGGGAGACGACTGCGCCCTGTAGCGGGGCAATGGTGGGTACAGCATCTTGACCACCCACAAATGCTTCGGCGCTGTCACCCAACAGGCGAAACCCCGCAATCTGTAACGCCATCCCAGTTAGGAGCGATGGGCTAAAGATGGCAACTGCCACCACCGTACTGACCATGACCAACGGGCAAACCAATAAGAATAGTGAACACCCAATCAGGGGGTTAGAGGGCCGACGGGTGCGGATAGGTTGATTCATCTGCTAAACGTTTCCGATTGTTGCTTCAAGTGGACACCATTCTAACCTGAAGTGGACTACCTGTTGAGAACAAATTTCGTCTATGCTACCCTGAAAACCACATAGCA
>CAIRDJ010000182.1 GCA_903877335.1 uncultured Chloroflexota bacterium
CTGATTTCTGATCTCTGAATTCTGAAATCTTTTGACCTTCATCTTTTGACCTTGCCCCCCCGCGTAAGCGGGGCGCGTTTTTCCCCCACGAAGTGCGCCCCCATCCCCCAACCCCTTCCCCCGTTCGGCTTTGCCGACGAGAGAAGGGGGGCAAAGATGCACGCACGGGGGCGCATGTTCCTTCTCCAACAAGCGAAGCGCAGTGGGGGAGGGCTAGGGAGGGGGAAATCTTTTCACCCCTTCTCCCACGAAGTGGGGGCAAGGGGTCGGGGGATGGGGGCAAGGGGGCTTCACCTTCGCTTTTTCGAGCCGAAGTAGCCCAACCATACCCTCCCCAACAGCGCGAAAATGCCCACCGCCAGATCAAGATAGGGGCTAAGGGGAGGGCGGTCTTCTAGGCATGCGCCAATGCCCCATCCCCCCAACCCCACAATCCCACATAAGCCCAGCACGTGCCCCCATGTGCTGGGGCGGTGCGCAAGCAGGTTGACCCCCACGCCCCACGCCAAGACAATCGCCAAGTATTGCCCCATTCGGTGGGTGTCTAAACGGGGCACCGTTTCTCCGTAGAGGTTGGGGCGTTCGCTCACTAGCCCGCTGGGGAAATCCGCCAATGAGCGCACCTCTTGCCCTGCCAAACACCCGATTGGCTCGCACGCTTGCCACGCGCAATAGAGCAGGATGGGCAGGATGGGGAGCGTGGCTTGGGCAAGGGCGAGGCGTGGAAGGGCGCGAAAGGTGGGGTGAAGCCACAGCACGCCCCCCACGCCCAGCATGCCCCCATGCCACCCCAAGCCCCCCACCACCGTATCCCACCGCCACACTTGCGACAGGTCATGGGCGAAAAGGTGCCACCGCAAGGCGACAAACTCTAACCGCGCCAAACATAGCCCCACCGCCACCGCCACCAAGCTGGCATCTAAGAGCGTTTGCCAGCGTCGCAGGGGTGCCAAACTGAGGATGAACGAGGCGACGCTTAGGGCAATGCCCGCCGTCAACCACACCCGATAGACCGAAAGCGTGAGGGAACCCCAATGCACATGTACTTCTATTCCCATCGCTCACCTTGCCCGCTTTCATGAACGCTTTCTTATCTCGAATTTACGTTCTCATGCAACCTTTGTTCGCCATATTGCGTATAATCTTACGTGATAACTATTCATAACATGAACCAAAGGAGAGTTCCAGATGGGTGCATCCGCAGGGATTAGTGCATTTTTAAGCGGTATTTCGCTGCTTGGTTTCTTGATCGTGATTCTGGGCGTGGTCGTCGTGGTGATCTCGATGGCACGCGGTGGATCAGCACGCGGTGGCATTGCTTTGTCATCGGTGGGGTTGATTTTGTTCGTGATCTTCAACCTGTTTAGCCAAGGCGTGATTGTGGTTCAACCCACCGAAACCGCTGTTGTCTTCCAAACTATCTCGGGTGAGTTGCTTGAGCCACGTCAACCCGGCACCAGCATCATCATCCCCATTCTACAAGAAGCAGTGATTTACCCCACCAACCGCCAAGAATATACCATGTCCGGCCTTGTTGATGAGGGGCAAGTGGAGGGCAACGATGCCGTCCGTAGCCGCACCAAAGACGGGCAAGAAGTGAGCATGGACATCACCATGTTGTACTACATTGATTCTCAACAGGTGAACACCTTGCACCGCAACTGGTACTCTGTGGCAGAAGGTCGCCCAACGTATGAGGCGAACTTCATCCGCCCCACCTCGCGCGGGGTGATCCGCGACATCACCGCACGCTATACCGCCACCGAGATTTATGGTGAAGACCGCGCTGAGTTGCGTGATGCCATGCAGTCCGCCTTAGAAGAACGTTTCTTGATGGAGGGCATTGTGTTAACCGACTTGCTCCTGCGCGATGTCACCTTCTCCGAACAGTTCACCCAAGCCATTGAGCAAGCGCGTGTAGCAGAACAAGACGCACTGCGTGAAGAGATCCGCGTTCGTCAAACCCAACAGGAAGCGGAACGGGTGCGCGTCGCGGCTCAAGGTCAACGTGATGCCACCATCACCGAAGCACAAGGTGAGGCAGAAGCCATCGTCTTGCGCGCTCAAGCCGAAGCCGAAGCGTTGCGTTTGGTGTCGGAACAAATTGCGGCAAACCCCTCGTTGATCCAATACTTGTACGTGCAAAACCTGAGCGACAATGTTTCCATTTCGCTTGTTCCCACCAACAGTCCCTTCCTGTTTGACTTCGACAGCTTGGCACAAGCGAACGCCAGTTTCACCGCTCCCAGCGTGCCCCAAGCCGAAGCAACCCCCAGCAACTAGCGTCCATACAAAATCATGCCGAAGAATACGGGCTTTATGTCCGTATTCTTTTTGATGCGCAAACCGCTAAAATGGGGTGCGTCTGGTAAGCATGGAGAAATTTGTTCAAGTGGAAACGCAAATTATTGATGGAAATCCAATCGGGGCACGCTACCGCGAGGCGGTCAAACAGCAGGCACTCGCCTTCAAAGAGCAATATGGCATGGCACCCGGCTTAGGGGTGGTGTTGGTGGGGGATGACCCCGCTAGTGCGATGTACGTTAGGATGAAACAACGCGCGTGCGAGCATGCGGGGTTGGTTTCGTTTTCGCATGTGCTTCCGCAAACCGCCACCCACCAAGAGGTGCAAAAGGCGGTTGATGCCATGAACGATGACCCCAAAATTCATGGCATTCTGGTGCAATTGCCCATGCCCAAGCAAGTCAACGAAGACGAAATCTTGGGGTGTGTTCGTGCGGAAAAAGACGTGGACGGCTTTCACCCGCACAACATCGGCGCCCTGGCTATGAAGGGGCGTGAACCGCTGTTCACGCCTGCCACGCCCACCGGCATCATGATCTTGCTGGAGGAGATGGGCGTGAATTTAGACGGCGCCAATGCGGTGGTGATGGGGCGCAGCAACATCGTGGGCATGCCGGTGGCGTTGCTCTTGATGCGCGCCAACGCCACTGTCTCGCTGGTACATAGCCGCACGCGCAACCCCCAAGAGATGGTCAAGCGAGCAGATGTGCTGATCGCCGCCATCGGAAAGCCCAACTTTGTCCCAGGCGAGTGGCTGAAAGAGGGCGTGTTCATTGTGGACGTGGGCACCAACAAGGTCGATGATCCTCATTCCCCAAATGGCTATACCTACGTGGGCGATGTTGACCTGCAAGGGGCGATGGGCGTGGCACGCGCCATCACCAAGGTGCCGGGTGGGGTGGGACCGATGACCATCACCTCGTTGTTGATGAACACCCTCAAAGCGGCGCAACGTCAAATGCAAGCCCCCGCATGAGATTGAGCAGTTGCGTGATAAAACGATTGTGAAAACGTGAAAACTGCGGTAAGATGTTGTGCAAGGCGAGTAGGTCTGACTTATTCGCCCGTGATTCTATCCTTTCAAAATAATGTTTCAGGAGTTTATTCATGAAGAACCTCGTTCGTTTCTTCGTCCTTGCCCTCGTGCTGTTGATGGTTATGCCAGTAGCTGCACAAGACGAATTGCTCTCTGCTTCTGCAGAAAATTGTGACTACGGTGGCGCGTTCCTCAGCATGGAAGCGGTTGATGCACACACGGTTAAGTTCACCTTGTGTAACCCCGATCCTGCTTTCCCCTCTAAGGTTGCCTTCTCTGCATTGGGCATTCATCCTTCTGAGCACCTCACTGCAACCAACGGTGGTGGCCCAGAACTCTTCCAAAACCCAGTTGGTACGGGTCCATATGCCCTGGAAAATTGGGACTTGGGTAACGAACTCGTCCTCACCCGCAATGAAAACTATTGGGGTGGCGCGTCTGGCGAACCAACCCTGATCTTCCGCTGGAACGCTGAAGCAAGCCAACGTTTAGCTGCGCTTCAAGCTGGCGAAGCAGACGGGATTGATAACCCCGGCGTGAACGAAATTGAACTCATCAGTGCCGACAGCACCCTCGCATTGTTCCCCCGCCCCGGCACCAACGTGTTCTATCTTGGTTTGAACAACCGCATTGCCCCAATGGATAACCAATTGGTACGCCAAGCGATTGCACATGCCATTGACAAGCAACGCATCGTAGACACCTTCTATCCCGAAGGCTCTATCGTTGCTGACCAATTCATGCCCCCTGTGATCTTCGGGTATACCCCAGAAGTGGCTCCTTTCCCCTATGATCCCGAACAAGCGAAAGCATTGTTGGCAGAATCTGGCGTAGAACTTCCCGTTCAGCTCACCATTTCTTACCGTGATGTTGTTCGTGGTTACTTGCCCACCCCCGGTTTGGTGGCACAAGACCTTCAAGCACAACTCGCTGAAGTTGGCATCGAAGCTGAAATCGTGGTCATGGAATCTGGCGCGTTCTTGGATGCAGCAGATGCAGGTGACTTGGAATTGCACTTGCTCGGTTGGGGTGCAGACTATCCCGATGCGACCAACTTCTTGGACTACCACTTTGGTGCTGGCTCTTCTAACCAATTCGGTGACAAGTTCCCCGAAATTGTTGAAAACCTCACCGCTGGCGCACAATTGGCAGACTTTGCAGCACGCTACCCCTTCTATGTGGCAGCAAACGAAGCCATCCGTGACTTCGTTCCAATGGTTCCGATTGCTCACGGTGGTTCTGCTGTTGCTTACCGCGCAGAAATCGCTGGCATGCCCCATGCTAGTCCATTGGGTAACGAAGCCTTCAGCGTCGTCGAAGACCCCTCTGATGACACCTTCGTATGGATGCAAAACGCAGAACCGATTGGTCTGTATTGCGCTGACGAAACCGATGGCGAATCCCTCCGCGCTTGTGAACAAATCAACGAAGCCTTGCTCGCCTATGAAGTGGGTGGCACCGCTGTGATCCCCGCGCTTGCAGAATCCTACAGTGCCAACGAAGCCTTGACCGAATGGACCTTCACCCTCCGTCAAGGGGTCATGTTCCATGATGGCACCGAACTGGACGCTAACGATGTGATCATGTCCTACTTGGTACAATGGGATGCTTCTCATCCCCTCCATGTTGGGCGCACGGGCAACTTCTCCTACTTCAACGCATTCTTCGGTTCGTTCTTGAACGCCCCCGCAGAATAGTTTAAGCCTCACTATCCTTGAAGCAGGGCGGTCTATGGATCGCCCTGTTTTATTTGGGAGGAAAACGGACGACCACCGCATGAGCTATTTACAACGCTTCATCAAAAAATATAACCGTAGTATTTTGCACATCCTGTTAGAAGATTGGTTGGGGTGGCTAACACGCTCTTTGCCTGCCCCGCTGGGATTCATTTTGCGCTGGATGGTGTATCGGGCACTCTTCAAACAGATGGGAAGTTTCTGCTGGATTTATCCGAACGTGTACCTGACGCACACCTACGGCATTGAGGTTGGCAAGACGTTCGGCATCAATTCGGGAGCGGTGATGGACGGGCGCGGTGGGATCAAGATTGGGGATGACGTGATGATTGGACCCAACGTGGTGATTGCGTCTTCCAATCATGATTACCAACAACACGCCTTGCCTATGGCGCGAGTTGACCATGTGATGGCACCAGTACAAATTGGTAACGATGTGTGGATCGGCGCAAATGCTGTGATTACCCCTGGTGTGACCATTGGTGACGGCGTTGTGGTGGGAGCTGGGGCAGTGGTGACGAAGGACGTGGATGCCTATTGCATAGTGGGGGGCGTGCCCGCCAAAGTGATCGGGCATCGTCAAGCAGGGGTTCAACCGAGTGTCATGGAGATGGGGTGACAAGTTTCGTGTAATAGGCGTGCCCCTAGCGTATTCTAATCATGCAGGTATCAAACTACTTTTACGAGAGTTGCCCTCATGACTTCTATTGATCTCCCCATTACAGGCATGACTTGCGCGTCATGCGTGCGTAATGTTGAACGTGCCTTGAGCAAACAAAACGGGGTGAGCGAGGCGGTGGTCAATTTCGCCACTGAACACGCCACCATCCAATATGATCCCCAACAAGTTCAGTTGCCTGAACTGGTTGCTCGCATTGATAAAGCGGGCTACGGTGTGCCAGTGGCGGAGTTGGATTTGCCCATACTAGGGATGACGTGCGCGGCGTGTGTTCGCAATGTTGAGCGTGCCATCAGCAAAGTGAACGGCATCTTGGCGGTCAACGTTAACCTTGCCACCGAACACGCCACCTTGCAATACATCCCCGGCACGCTCAACCGCCAGACCATCGTGCAAGCCATCCAAAAAGCCGGCTATGATGTTGTCAATACCACTCCCCTAGAGAACCCCGACGATGCCGAAGCCCGCGCCCGTCATGCCGAGTTTGTCCGACAACAACGCCTGATCCTGTTTGGGAGTGTGTTCACGTTGCCGTTGTTCGTCTTGAGCATGTTGCGCCATTTCATGCACGATGTGGATGCCATTATGCGGGCGTTCCCGTGGTTGATGTGGGCGGGCTTTCCGTATGTGTTTGGAATCCTTGCGACCCCCGTCTTGATTGTGCTTGGACGGCAATACTTCGTGGGTGCTTATAAATCCTTGCGCAACGGCACTGCCAATATGGATGTGTTGGTGGCAATGGGCGCTCTCTCGGCATATCTATACAGCTTGGTGAACGTTCTCGCGGTGGCGTTGGGGGTGTTGCCTGCGCATCAAAGCGTGGAATATTTTGAAACCGCCGCCGTCATTCTGCTGCTCATCACGGTGGGGAAGTTCTTGGAGGCGCGTGCCAAAGGACGCACCAGCGAGGCGATTAAAAAACTCATGGGCTTGGTTCCCAAAACCGCTTATGTGCTACGCAATGGGGAAGAAATAGAAGTCCCCGTGAGCGACTTGATCCCCGGCGAGCGCATGATAATCAAGCCCGGCGCACACATCCCCACCGATGGGAAGGTGGTCAGCGGATCATCGAGCGTGGATGAATCCATGCTAACGGGCGAGAGCCTCCCCCAAGAAAAAGAAGCAGGAGCGCGAGTATATGGCGCAACCGTCAACAAGCAAGGACGCTTGATTGTGGAGGCAACGCATGTTGGCGCACAAACCGCGCTTGCCCAAATCATTCGCTTGGTGCAACAAGCGCAAGGGAGCAAAGCCCCCATCCAACAAGTCGCTGACCGCGTGAGTGGCATTTTCGTTCCGATTGTGATCGGTTTAGCGTTGCTCACGTGGTTGGGATGGTGGATCAGCGGAGCAGGCTTTAGCGTGGCGTTGATGAATGCGGTCGCCGTATTGGTAATTGCGTGCCCGTGTGCTTTGGGTTTGGCAACCCCCACCGCCATCATGGTTGGAACAGGTAAAGGTGCAGAACAGGGCATCCTCTTCAAGAGTGGCACTGCGCTAGAAGTAGCGCAACGCCTACAGGTGGTCGTGCTGGATAAGACGGGCACGCTCACCCATGGCAAGCCCGAAGTGGTTGCTGTTCATCCGATGAACCAAGCTACCCGTGAGCAGGTCTTACACTGGGCAGGGAGCATCGAACAAGCAAGCGAGCATCCCCTCGCCCAAGCCATCACCCAACAGGCGCGTGCCGAACGCCTCGCGCTGACCGAACCGCATAACTTTGAGGCACTCGCTGGGCGCGGTGTGCGTGCCACCCTAAACGGGATGAGCGCGTGGATTGCCAGTCCACACTATGCCCAGTCAATGGGGGTTGCCCTCGATGAGGTTGACGCTGTGATCGCCGAGCATGAATCGCGCGGGGCAACCGTGGTGGTGTTGGTGGTGGAAGAGGTGGCGCGGGGCTTGTTGGCGTTGGCGGACACCCTCAAGCCCAATAGTTTTGAGTCTGTCCAACAGTTGCAAAAGCGGGGCTTAGAGGTGGTGATGTTGACGGGTGACAACCCTCGTACCGCGCACGCCATTGCCCAACAAGCGGGTATTCAGCGCGTGATTGCGAACGTTCTGCCTAGCCAAAAAGCCGAACAAATCCAACAACTGCAAGCGCAGGGCAAAACGGTGGGCATGGTGGGGGATGGGATCAACGATGCGCCTGCCCTCGCACAAGCTGACGTGGGCATGGCGATTGGCAACGGGACGGACATTGCCATTGAGGCGGCGGATGTCACGCTCGTGCGCGGAGACTTGGATGCCATTGATCGCGCCATTGCGCTCAGTCAAGCCACCATGCGCACGATCTACCAAAATCTGTTTTGGGCGTTCATCTACAACATCATCCTGATTCCGATAGCCATGTTCGGGGGGTTACAACCGATGTTTGCTGCGGGTGCAATGGCGTTCTCTTCCATCTTTGTGATTAGCAATAGTCTGCGCTTACGGACACGCACCATACGATGAGTAAACACGCTGCGCTTCAGAGTGCTTTAATCATTATCCTGTCGGCAATGTTGATGCTTGGCATGGTGTATCCCTATTTGGCAGGGCAATATGATGCGCTGGCGGTGGGACTGTCCGCGCTGATCCAAGTCTTTGCCATCCTCGCTGTTGTGTGGATGCCTGTTGGGATACTGTGGAGTGTAGCTGAATTACGCTGGGCAAGGCGACGCAGGCGTGCGCTTCCTGTTCAAACGTCCGCCTTCTTGTTCGGATGGGCGACGGTGGTGCTAGGGTCACTCATTGCGGGTCTGCTGGCAATGCTTGCTAATTTTGTGCTGGGGAGGGCGTTGGCATTGGGGATCATCATGGCGTGGGGGTGGGGCGTTTGGCGTGTGTTTCCGCGCTTGCAAGCCCTTCGCCACAACCCCACCATACACTATAACCCGTTTGCGTTGGGCATGTGCGCGTTGATTGTGAGTTTGTGGGTGGTGCAAACAGTCGGGGCGCAACCGCTCACCCAGTTCAGTCGAGCGCGTGCCATCGCCCAAAGCAGTGAACTCATCCGCGATATTGAAGCCTACTATCGGATGAACGGAAGCTATCCGCTGTCATTGCTTGCCGTCTATGCCGATTATGAAACGGGCGTAGTGGGGATTCCGCAATACCACTACGCGCAGCATGGAGATGCTTATATGCTCTCCTTTGAGCAACCGCGTTTTGTCTTGGATGATCTGGGCGTGCGCGAGATGGTGGTGTATCACCCACACGACCGACACAGCATGATAAGCCATGCCTCTTGGATTCTCTTGCTCCCACCTTCCCAACTGAATCGCTCACAAGGATGGTTTGCTTATGAAGATGCTCCTACTCCTCACTGGAAATATTTCTGGTTTGATTAGGCAATACATCTAAATAGTCGCCTGTTGTTATGTCCCATCCTCAATCTGGAATTAGCGACGGAACGCTGTCACAATCGTTGGGGAAGGTATTGTCGTGTTGAGGAGCAAGCA
>CAIRDJ010000183.1 GCA_903877335.1 uncultured Chloroflexota bacterium
CGACTTCATGAATCCTGACCGCACCGTCTTGGGGTCGGTCAATCGGGATGCCGCAGAGAAGGTGGCACAACTCTTTTTAACGTTGCGTGCCCCCATCGTCATGACCGACTTACGCACAGCAGAAATGATTAAGTACGCTTCTAACGCTTTCTTGGCAACGCGCATCAGCTTCATCAACGAGATCAGCAACATTTGTGAGCGCGTTGGCGCGGATGTCAACGAAGTGGCACAAGGAATGGGCTTCGATCATCGCATTGGGCATCACTTCCTACAAGCAGGCGTGGGCTATGGGGGCAGTTGTTTCCCGAAGGATGTTAAGGCGTTGGCGCACATGGCAGAGTCCGGCGGGATGAATCCGCAGATTCTCAACTCCGTCATGGAGATCAACCACAAACAGCGGTTGCGCCTGATTGAAAAGATCGAAACCATCATCGGCGACTTGCGCGGTACGGTGGTGGGCGTGTTGGGCTTGGCATTCAAAGAGAATACCGACGACATGCGCGAGTCACCCTCCATCACAGTGATTGACTACTTGCTAGAACAAGGGGCAATCGTCAAGGCGTTTGATCCGGTGGCAATCGAAAACTCCCGTAAAATCTGGGGAGACCGCATCAGCTTCGCCACCGATTCCTACGAGGTGGCGCATGATGCCCAAGCATTGGTGGTCATGACCCCCTGGAACGAATTTAAGAACTTGGATATGCAACGGGTTCAACAAGCCATGAAGACCCCCATCTTGGTTGATGGTCGTAACTTGTATGATCCCAACTTGATGCGCCAACTCGGCTTCATCTATCGTGGGATTGGGCGCGGTTTCAAAGGGGAAGGCGTAACCGATAGCATCCTCGTCACACGCCACTAATTCGCTTGTGCAGTCCCCCCGTCGCGGATGGGGGGATGATGCCTTTTCTCATGTCTCCACTGGTATCATTGCCTCCCTTTTCAGATTACAATACACTCACTTGTGAACTTTACTCATATCATATTTTTAGGAGACCTCCCCATGCCTGATGTCACCAAACACACGTTGGCGAACGGGATGACGGTTTTGCTCAAAGAAGTCCATAGCTCCCCCATCATCACTTGGATTGTGATGTACCGCATTGGGAGTCGTAACGAACGGACGGGACAAACTGGCATTTCACACTGGGTTGAACACATGATGTTCAAGGGCACGGATCGCTTTCCTGCCGGTGAATTAGACAAAGCCATTGACCGCATGGGCGGACAATGGAACGCCTTCACCAACACCGATTACACCGGTTACTATGAAACGCTCCCAGCGGACAAGATTGACCTTGCGCTAGAGCTAGAGGCAGACCGCATGATCAATGCCCACTTCGAGCTAGAAGAAGTGGAATCGGAACGGACGGTTATCATCTCTGAACGGGGGATGTACGAAAACCGCCCCACCTTCTGGCTACAAGAAGAAGTATCGGCAGCGGCGTTTCGTGTGCATGGCTACCACCACGAGATCATCGGGGACTTGGCAGACCTGCAAACCATGACGCGCGAGGACTTGTTCCAACACTATCGCACGCACTATGTCCCCAACAACGCTATCGCGGTGGCGGTGGGCGCGTTCAACACAGATGAGATGTTGGAAAAGATTCGCCATCACTACGAAGCGATTCCTGCAGGGGCAACGCCGAACCTGTTCGTGCGCCCAGAGCCACCCCAACAAGGCGAGCGTCGCGTGACGGTGATCCGCCCTAGCAACACCTCCTTCTTACAAATTGCCTATCACGTCCCCCCAGCTTCCCATCAAGACTGGTTCGCGCTCAATATGCTTTCCAGCATTTTATCTGGGGTGGGCGGGGTCGTGGGTAACAAGACCACGCGCCTCTACAAGGCGTTGGTGGAACCAGAATTAGCGGTGGAGATATACGGCGGGGTGGGCACTTCGATTGATCCTGGACTGTTAGAATTTTCGATGGTGGTGCGTGATGGGCAAACCCCCAGCGCGTGCGAAGCCGCCTTTGATGCCGTGATGGATGACGTGCTTCAGAACAACGTCACCGAAGAAGAACTTCTCAAGGTGAAGAAACAAGCGCGCGCCTCGTTCGCCTATCGCACCGAAACAGTGACTTCCCAGGCGTTCTCTTACGCCCGCGCCGAAAACTTCGATAGCTACAAGTGGGTCGATCAATACACCGAGCGCATAGAAGCGGTCACATTAGGCGATCTCCACGATGTCGCCCGTCGCTACCTCACCCGTCATAACCGCGTGGTGGGGCATTTGATCCCACAAGAAATGGAAGCCTAATCATGCCCAATCCCATCCATCGTTTGCCCACTAGCGCAACCATTCTCCGCACTGAACTCCCCAATGGGGTGGTGGTCTTGGCATATCAAAAGCCGGATGTGCAATCCGTCGTGATTGATGGCTCGTTGGCGGTAGGGTCTGCCTACCACGATTCAGCGATGGGCGGGCTATCCGCTTTCGTCGCTGAACTGCTCACACGCGGGACGCAACAGCGTAGCTTTGAGGCTTTCCACACCACACTTGAGAACATCGGCGCAGATTTGAGCGTGGATGGTGGACGCTATCGAACCGACATTAGCGGGCGTGCCCTGGCGGAAGACTTGCCCACGTTGATGATGCTCTTGCAAGATATTCTCCGGTATCCGCTCTTTGATCCTGACCAAGTTGAACGCTTGCGCGGGGAAAACCTGACCGCGCTAAACTATTATGAGCAAGATACCCGCTATCAAGCCGCGCGTGCCTTTGCCGAAGCCCTCTACCCCCCCGACCATCTTCACCACCACAACGTGGCGGGTACGATGGAAAGCATCGCTAACTTGCAACTGAGCGACCTAACCGCGTTTCACGCCCAACATTACGGGGCGCGTGGGATGGTGTTGGCGGTGGTTGGCAATGTAGAGCCAGCTCGTGCCACCGACATGGTGGCAAGCTATCTGGCGGACTGGCATAATCCCGATCAACCGGCACCCATCGCCCCCGCCCTTCCCCCCATAATCCAAGCCACCAAACGGGTTCACCGCCCCATTCAGGGGAAAACCCAAGTCGATCTCAAGCTAGGGTTTGTGGGACCGTCGCGCAGTGCTGAAGATTATTACGCGGTCATGCTGGTCAACAGCATCTTAGGGCAGTTTGGCATGATGGGGCGCATTGGGGACATCGTGCGCGAGCAAAAGGGCATGGCGTATTACAGCTCTAGCTCGTTTGAGGGGGGCTATGGACCGGGCGCGTGGAGCGCAAGCGCAGGGGTTAGCCCACAGAACGCCCAAGAGGCAACCCAAGACATCCTCCATGAGTTCACCCGCATCATCACCGAGCAGGTC
>CAIRDJ010000184.1 GCA_903877335.1 uncultured Chloroflexota bacterium
GGGATGGAAAGCAACCGCAAGGCACGGGTGGCAATCTGCGAACGGAGCGAGCCGTCGGCAGGGTGGGCGCGGGTCAACAGCTGATAATATCCGCCTAGCATGTCTACGGCGGTGGTGACATTTGCCACCTGATGAGGAACACCGCGCACGAGCACGCTACGCTCGGCGGTCATGGCGAACCGCTCATCCAACTGCCCCAGCACGGGGTTGCCCTCCCACGCCCACGTGTAGATGCCGTGTTGCAGGAGGAGATCGGTGGTGAGGTAATCATTGAATTTTTGGATGGCATTCCCAAAGCGTTGGAACTCCCCCACCTGTGCTAAGACCGTGCCGGTGTCGGTATTGTTGCTGTTGACGATGGCTTGATAGAGGGGGGTGCCGGGTTGGTCTTGCCACGCTGTGGGCGGAACAAAGGTGTAATAGTAAGCGGTGAGCCACGCCTTGAAGCAACTGGCACTGGGGAAGCGCTGGGTGGGGTTGTGTTGGATGCGGTACACCTCGTCAAGCTGTGTGCCGTTCCAAAGCAGGCGCATGACGTCGATGCCCATGTTCGCCTCCCCGATGATCGCGTTGAGGTCACGCTGGAGGGTGACGGTGGTGCCGTTGGGAAAGCCGGGGGCAAACCAACCTGCCATTGCCGAAGCGCATTGTTGCAGGAAGGCACGCCTGCTGGGCTTCATCGCTTGCGCTTTCCACCGATGTAATTCCACGCCGTGACCAACGCGCCCAGGTGTTCGTAGGCGACATCGGGTTGAATGTCACTGGTGATGAGAGCATCGGGTTGGGTGACGCCGGAAAGCACCAAGGCGGTCTTGAGGGCGTGCTGTTGCGCCCCTGCGATGTCGGTGTCGAGGCGATCGCCAATCATGAGGGTTTCGTGTGGAGCGGTTTGCAAACGATCAAGCGCGATTTCATACATGGGGGCATAGGGCTTGCCCACAAAATGGGCGGTCTGACCGCTGGCGCGTTCGATGCTTGCCACGATGCTTCCGTTGCCGGGCATTAGCCCGTCTTCGCTGGGGAAGGTTGCGTCATGGTTTGTGCCGATGAGCTTTGCCCCACCCAGCACACAGCGCAAGGCGACGGTTAAATCGTCGTAGGTTAGGTCGCGCTTCAAGCCCATCACCACAGCGTGCGCCCCCTCCGTCACCAGCTCAAAGCCGGCATCGACAAACAGGGCTTGCAGGGAAGCTGACCCCACCACGTGAATGGGCGTTTTGGGGGGATATTCACGCTGTAACCAGAGGACGGTTGCCACCCCGCTGGTGATGATGTGCTGGGGGGTTAACCATGTGACGCCATGACTGTGAAGCTGGTCTACATATTGGGCGGGAGTTTTAGAGCTGTTGTTGGTTGCCAAAACAAAAGGAAGTTGGGAGTCGTGGAGCAACTCAAAGAACGCCTGGAACCCGCTCAGGAGCGTTTTACCGCGCCACAAGACCCCATCCATGTCACAGATGATGCCTTTAATCCCGTCAAATTTCATGATGCGCCTCGTCTGTAGGTTGGGCGAAGGTGGAAGGAAGCACCCCGACAAGATCAAGTTGGTGCGCCAAATAGGTGAGCGCGCCCGCTTCAACTTGGGCACGACGTACCGCCATCCAGTCTGCCAAGTCGTGCGCGTTTAGGTGAGGATGGTTGGTGAGCGCGCCCTCAACCGTGTTGAGAATGGCGTGGAGGAAGACCGCCTCATCGGCGGGGTATTGCCCGCGTTGTGGGAACACCAACCAATCCGATGCGCCCGCACTGAGCACGGTGGCTTCGCTGTGGAGGATGTGTTGAAGCAAGGCGCGACCGGCTTGGCTTCCGCCGGTGGGTTGCCCACGATGGCGACGCGCGTCCATGTCGGCATGGTAGTAACGCTCGATTTGCGAATCAACTGGATGGGGGGGCAAAAACGCGCTCACCCCATCAAAGGTGATCGTGAAGTAGAAGAGTCCGTTGGGTTTGAGCAATGCCCAAAACTGGCGGAGGGCGGCTTCAAGGTTGACCAAATCAAGGAAGGCGTTCGCCACCAAGAGATCATATTGCCCGTGTTGATGGGGGATGCTTGCCCATTCAAACGCCTCGGCAGTGATAAACGCAACCTCAAGGTGAGGATGCTGGCGCATGAGGGGTAGCAAGCGCGTGCGTGCTGCTTGAATGTTGTCTGCGTTTTCGTCCACCAACACATATTCGA
>CAIRDJ010000185.1 GCA_903877335.1 uncultured Chloroflexota bacterium
CTGGCGACCGCTGGGGCTAACCGCAAAGTCGAATATGCCCGTTGTGCTGAATGTCACCTGCTTTGGCTCCCCCGTACCGTCAATGGGTGTCACCCAGATATTTTGGGGCACGCTATCGGCAGGGTAAAGATAGGCAACTTGGGGCATTTGCACCGCAAACGTGTAGGTGAGCGGTCTCAACAGTTCTCGACCATTACGGCTTTGCAAGGCTTGGTTGATGGTAAGCGTATACGTCTGGTTGACCTGCCAATACAGGCTCGGCTTAAAACGGGCAAGCGTGCCCAGCAATTCCCACTCCCCTTCAATGGGAGGATCAAGCTGGATGGCGTTGAGGGTTCTCGGATTTAGCCGATCAGAGAAAACGAGCGCGAGGCTCTCGGTGGTGTGTAACCCATCCTGCGCATTCACACTCCGCAACGTGAGTCCTACGCGGTCGCCCAGCGCAACCGTTAAGCCGATTGCCCCGATGATAGCGACCATCACCCCGACCACAAAACGATCAAATGCGTTCACCGTCACCCTCATGCTCATGGGTACAAGTACGGTTGTTCGGGCACGGGAATGGGGGTGACATCACTGGCAACAATCACCATGTGAGGGTTCTCCTCCACCGTGCGATAGTCCATCTCCCCCGTCACCTGCACCCAATCCCCGTCCGCATACTGCTCGGCATCCGCTGCTTCGACGAACAACGCCAACGCCGACGCATCCGCCACGCAACAACTCATCGTGAAGCGGGCGATCATGAACTGCCCCTCAGGCACGTTGGGTTCGCGGTAGACAAAGCCGGACACATCCACCGCTTGCCCGTCAAATTCTGCCCAATCGGCACTGTCCGAAATGACGCGCACCCAGTCTAAGACGTTGCGATTTTCGGGGGCAATGTTAAACGTGCTTGCGCTCACCGCAGGGGCAAAGCCGACGGTTGAAACCGAACCACGTATGGCTTCTGCGCCCAGCGGAGCGGACGGGATGGCAATCCCCAAAACGAGGGGCACGCCCATGATTGCCAACATGTACCATGTTGTGGGGCTATGCTCGTGATCGTGTTCGTGAACGTGCAAACCGTTCGGCTTGACAAGCGCGATGAGTTGATTGACCAGCATCAACAGCAGAATGACGAGGGCAACCCACGACAACCATTGAAAGCGCAAATTGATATAGTTAGCAAGTTGCCCACTATAGAGGGCATAGCCCAGATAACCCAGCAACATGACCACGATTATCAAACGGATGGATTTCATGCTATCCTCACCACGGCAAATTCAAATTCCAGAACACGCCCGCCCACAGGGTGAGCAGGAACGGCAAGACGATCAAATATAGCACGACTTTACGCTGAAAGACCCCCAAGAACATGAGCGTGCTCTTGATGTCCACCATCGGACCGAAGCTCAAGAACGAGACAATTGCCCCTGTGGTGAACGTCCCCTTGAACGCCAACGCCAAAAACGCATCCACCGTTGAACACACGCTCAACACGAACGCCATCAGCTGTAACGCCAAGATCGACCCCAACGCATCAGTCGCAATGGGCGTGAGTGACTCGGTGGCAATGAAAGTTTGCATGAGCGAAGCCAGCAACGTGCCCACCACCAGATAGAAGCCCATCTCAAAGAACTCACTGATTGCCACCTCAAACGCATCCATCAACTTGGTGGGCAAGGTGTGGTGATGCTCCTCATGCGCGTGCCCATCCGCCGACCCGCCGGCAAAA
>CAIRDJ010000186.1 GCA_903877335.1 uncultured Chloroflexota bacterium
CACGGTTTAAGCGCACGCACGGTAGCCAGTGCGCCCCGCACATTCACGCGGAAAATATCATCAATGAGCGCGTCGGTCAGTTGCTCAAGGTCATCGTGGGGCACAGGTTGGGTGATGCCAGCGTTGTTGACCAGAATATCCAGCTTGCCATAGTGTGAGCGCACGCTTTCCGCCAGTTGCTGGAGCGCGTCTGCATCATCAACGGGGGCACAAAACGATTGATGACCCGTGCCCGCTAATGTTTCGATGAGGGCGTGCGCCTTGCTGGCACTCTGGTTATACGTCACCACCACAGATGCGCCATTCCGTGCGAGGGCACGACAAACCGCGCTACCGATTCCCCCAGCACCGCCGGTGACGAGGGCAACTTTGCCATGTAAAGGGAGGATCATGGGCTTTCCACTTTTATACGTTACGGACGGAAGAACGGATCACGAGGTTTCCTGCTACCCGCTCTAGGCGTGAAGGAGAGTGTGGATATTCGATTTTCTCTAACATGATCTGGAGCGTGTGTTGAATCATAATATCTACTTCTTGGCTAATGGTGGTCAATTGATATGCGCTCCAACCCGCCATCGGAATATTGTCAAAGCCGATGACGCTCACATCGTGTGGGACGCGCAATCCATGCGCGCGAAGGGCATCAATCGCGCCAAGTGCCATGATGTCATTGGCGCAGAAGATGGCGTCCGGCGGATTTACACTTCGTAGCAGGGTCTCGGTGGCGCGGTAGCCCCCTTCGTAGGTGTAATGTCCATCCGCTTGTTGGGTGCCCTCATAGCCCCGTTCGTGTAAACGGGAGAAAAAACCGCGCTCGCGGTCATAGCTGGTGGACGTGTTATGCACGCCCGCCACGAACGCCAACCGCCGATGCCCCGTATCCAACAGCACATTCGCCACCAACCTTCCGCCCGCCACATTATCCGCCGAAACCGCACTCATGTTGGGATCATTGACCGAGCGGTTGAACAGAATGATGGGCATTCCGCGTGCGCTACAAACTTTTGCCAATTCAGAAGAGAGAGTGGCAGAGGTGACAATCAGCGCGTCTAACTGATACTGTAAGACGAGGGGCAGAATATCATCAATGCTTTGGTTTTCAGACGCGGTGAATAACAAGACTTGTCGCTCAATATTTTGTAACTCTTGTAAGAATTTTTCCAACACATACGGATAGAATGGGCTAGTGATGTTTGCCATGACAATGCCCACAATGTTGCTTTGACGTGTACTCATCATGCGTGCAATCGCATTCGGTTGATAGCCCAATTCTTCCGCCACTTTTAACACCCGTTGGCGCGTCCTGTCAGACACGTTCGGGCTATTGTTGCTGAACACGCGGGACACAGTGGACTGTGAAACACCCGCGAGTTCTGCCACTTCAATAGAGGTAACTTTCTTGTTCATTGCATCCCTGCAGGTTCAAAAAGTTGTGCCTCTGTAGTATAGCACAGTCGCGCCTAGCTAATTTGCGCTGCCCCATAACGACGGACGCGCAAGTCACACTGTTCTTTGTGCCCCATGAAGCCCTCAATGAAGCACAAGCGGCTTCCGAATTCCCCCACCAACGCGCTTGCCTCATCGGTTACCACCCGTTGATAGGTGACGGTTTTGATGAACTTGCCCACCCACAAGCCACCGGTGTAACGCGCGGATTTCTTGGTGGGGAGGGTGTGGTTCGTGCCAATCACCTTGTCGCCATAGGCAACGTTGGTGCGTGCCCCCAAGAACAACGCGCCATAGTTCTTCATGTTGTCTAAGAAGTATTGTGGGTTATGCGTCAAGATTTCCACGTGTTCGCTGGCGATCTCGTCCGCCATTTGGAGCATCTCCGCGTCGGTATCACACAGGATGATCTCGCCATAGTCGCGCCAAGATGCGCCTGCCAAATCAGCAGTGGGCAACACTGCCAGCTGGCGATCAATCTCGGCTTGGATGCCTTCGGCAATGGCGCGACTGGTGGTCAACAACACCGCCGGGGAATTGGGTCCGTGTTCAGCCTGCCCCAACAAATCGGTGGCGCAAATTTCCACATCAGAGCTATCATCCGCCACCACCAAGACTTCGGTGGGTCCTGCCAACA